>JBMTPW010000099.1:0-6897 GCA_049444115.1 Ilumatobacteraceae bacterium
GACGAGGAAGAGGCCGAAGAGGAGGAGGACGACGACTCGTCCCTCGGCGCCGACCCGGACATGGGAATCCAGCCCAAGCGTGCCGACGAGAGGTTGTGCAATCAGTGCTTCTTGCTGGTGCGCAAGGGTGCTCCGATGTGCCCGATCGGCGACGACACCTGTCCACTCTTTCCCTGAATCGATCTCCGGTGAACACGTTCGACGATCCCGTGTTCCGCCCGGCGGAACTCCGGGACATCGGAGAGATCCTGGACATGGATGAACGGGCCCGTCGAGCGCTGCTCGATCATCGTGGAGGACCGGAGTGGCTCACCGAGCATTCGGCACTCGTCGATTGGGCCGAGCAGAGGGTGATCGAACGTTCACTCGTGGCCGAGTACGCCGGTGCCGTGGTGGGGTATCTGGTGCACGAGTTGGTCGAGCGTCCGGGGCGAGGACTGGTGTGTGCGGTGGATCGGGTCTTCGTCGAAGAAGCGGCGCGTGAGCACGGATGCGGTGACGGCCTCCTGGAACTGGCCACTGAGGTGGCCCGGCGCGCCGGTTGCCGGGCCATCGAAGGCAACGCCCTCCCGGGTGATCGCGATACCAAGAACCTGTACGAACGTGCTCGGATGAAGGCCCGGGCCATCATCACCGCTGCCGATCTGTGATCAGCGACCCTTCCAGTCCGGAGCCCGCTTCTCGATGAAGGCGGTCAGGCCTTCCTTGGTGTCCTCCGAGGCCATCACCGTGGCGAACAACGTATTGGTGAGCGTCTTCAGGTTTTCGTCGGATTCGTAGGCCGCCGCCAGCACCACCTGTCGACTCGCGTAGACCGCCAGCGGAGCACACGCCGTGATCTGTCCGGCCAGACGGCGAGCCTCGTCCATGGCCCGGCCAGGTTCCACCAGGCGGGAGACCAGGCCCAATTCGTAGGCCCGTTGAGCCGGGATCGGTTCACCGGTGAGGATGGCCTCCATCGCCGCGGCCTGCCCGATCGCTCGGGGCAACCGGAACAATCCTCCGGCTCCGGCGATGAGGTTGCGCTTGACTTCGGCCAGACCGAAGGACGAACGGGTGGTGGCAATCACCAGATCGGCGGCGAGCACGATCTCGCAGCCTCCCGCAGTGGCCAAACCATCCACCGCAACGATGATCGGTTTGCGTCGCTCGCGGTACACGAAGCCGGCGAATCCACCCTTCTTGGTGTTGAGATCGGCGGCCTTGCCCGAGTTGATGGCCTTCAGATCGGCGCCGGCGCAGAACACCGGCCGGTCCTGACCCTCGGTGTTGGCGGTGAGAATCCCCACCCAGACCTCGTCGTCACCTTCCAATTGGTCGATGGCCGCTTCCACACCCCGAGCGACGTCCCCGTTGATGGCATTGCGCGCATCCGGGCGATTGAGAGTGATGACGCCGAAACGTCCTTCTTTGGTGTAGGTGACGATCGATGCAGTTCCGGAGTCGCTCATAGGAGCGACGGTAGCGGGAGTGGACGAGTTCGAACCAACCCCGGCGTGTCGAGCATCCCCGATGCCGGGTCGGATTCAGTCCTCGGCAGGGGAGGGGGCGACGACCTCAACTGGTTCCGCGACCACTTCGGCAGCCGGTGCGTCCGCTGGGGCGGCCTCGGAGGCTGCGGGCGCTGCGGAGGACGACTCGGGAGTGCTCGGAGCCGTCGGGGGAGCCGGCGGACGAGGCGGCAGTTTCTTGCCACCTTTGGCGACCGGTCGGGTTGGTCGAAGGGGTTTGGGAGCATGCGACGAACTGGAGGCTTCCACACCGAGGGCTGCAGCGATCTGCGGCACCAGTGATCCGACTCGCTGCACGGTCTTGACCAGTTCGGGAGACAAGACCTCGGGTTTGGACGTGATCGTGACGAGCGCGCGAATGGGAGCGAAAGCCACTGCTTCGACAATGGCGATCCAGCGATCGGCCAGAGCATCGGCGACCAGACTGGCCGAGGTGGCCTCGCTCAGACGCTTCTTCAACTCTTCGGGGAAGATCGCTCCGGCCTTGGGTGGCTGTCCCGACAACTTCAGCGCCCGCACGATACGACCCACACCGAGAGCGGCGTCGATGTCTTCCAACCAGTGGCGGTACTCCTCTTCGGCGCGCGCCGTGAGACCGGTCCGCAGGTGGGCCACCAACTCGCGGCACTGCTCGGCCCGTTCGATCAAGGGATCATTGGCGGCCGCCACGACGCTGCGAAGATCCTTCAAGTCCAGCTCGGCCAGATCCTTCATGGCCGCCTGAGCACGATCCATCCAATCGGCCACCCGTAGTCGCGGCAGAAGATTCTCGGCCATCTGCAGAACGCTCTGTTCGGGCATGGTGGGCTTGCCTTCGGCAGAGAGGGCAGCGTTGGCTTCCTTCAACTTCTGACGCACCGTTTGCATTCCGTGCAAGGCGAGCTCGGCGATGGGCCGCTGGTCCACGGGCAGTTCTTCGAGAACGGCTTTGCGATTCGTCGTGCCCGGACGCAGACGCTTGGGTCGCGGCCGCTGGGGCAATTCGGGCGGAGCTTCGAAACGAGGGCGCTGGCGCGGACGGTCCGCCCGCGGTGGGCGATCATCACCATCACGACGCCGCTGACCTTCGTCGCCATCACGGCGCGGCTGCTTGGGGCGACGATCGGCACGACCCTTTCCGTCACCGCGGCCCTTGCCCTCGGAACGCCGGGTCAGCTGTTGAGTCACCGGCTCGAAAGGCTTGTCATCGCCGACGAGCGCGATCAGTTCCTTCTTGTCCACCTTGGTGCGACTTTGGACCACGCCGAGAATGGTGATGCCGTCGATATCGAATTCGGCATCGACCTTGAGGACATCTCCGGTCTTGACACCACTCGGAAGGACCGTCCCGTCGAGCACACCTTTGGGCTCCCGGGCGCCGGCTGCGCGCCAGGTCCAGGACCCGTCCGGGCGCGTACTGGTGAGTTCGATCTCGATCCGACGGGACATGCCGCCCAACCCTATCGTGCGCCTCGGCTCAGCCGTCATTGCCGGCGTCCCATGACCATGCGCCATGAACAGGCGTGTGAGCCGAGCCGGTAACGTACCGCCGTGCCGATCTATGCCCTGGGTGAGCGTCGTCCCACCATTCATCCGTCTGCGTACGTCCACCCCGATGCGGTGATCATCGGTTCGGTCACGATCGGCGCAGACAGTTCGGTCTGGCCCGGGGCAGTTCTGCGCGGCGACGACGGCGACATCGTCATCGGTGAGCGGACATCCGTTCAGGACGGTTGCGTGCTGCACACCACTCACGTCTTTCCCACCGTCGTCGGCAACGACTGCGTGATCGGCCACATCGTGCACCTCGAGGGATGCACCATCGAGGACAACTCGCTCGTCGGCAACGGGTCCATCGTCATGCACCGGGTCATCGTTCGCAGCGGGGCCATCGTCGGCGCGAACTCGGTGCTCCTCAACGGAACCGAGGTACCAGCAGGCGCTCTCGCCGTGGGAGCCCCAGCCGTGATCAAGGAAGGTCGGGCCCGTGCTGCCGACATCGCCCTCGGGGCGGCCTCGTACGTGGCGCGGTCCAAGCGGTACCGGGACGAACTGCGATTGCTCGGCGACGACGAAATCAACCGCCCGAATTGACCGCGACCAGATGACACTGACCTTCGTCGTCACGTGTTCCGCCGACGAAGCAGAGCTCGTCAGCGATCGACTCTGGTCACTGGGAGTCATGGCGATTTCCGAAGAGGTTGGTACCGCCGGTTCGGTCCGTCTGCGTTCGTCCCTCGGAGACGACCGTGCCGACTCCGAGCATCGACTGCGTGGCGCATTCGCCGGAGTCGCTTCGGTGACCGTCGACTTCGAGGAGATGGACGAGCAAGTGGCCGAAAGCTGGCGCGAGTTCGCTGAACCGGTCGAGATCGCACCGGATCTGATCATCACACCGTCCTGGGTGCTGCCGCATCCGGTCGACACGAACACGGTGGTGGTGCGGATCGAACCCGGCACCACCTTCGGTCTCGGGGATCATCCGACCACTCGGGCCAGTGCGATCGCGATACGAAGGCATCTCAGTGTCGGGGCCTCGGTACTCGACGTGGGTTGCGGAAGCGGTGTTCTCGGGATCACGGCATTGCGCCTCGGTGCCCGAAGAGCTGTGGGTCTCGACATCAATCCAGCCGTCGTATCGGTGTCCAACGAGAACGCGCTCCGCAACGGAGTCGGTGCATCATGGAGTGTGATCGAATCGGATCTGCACGATCACGCCATGGACAGGCTTCTGCGGGACGATCCGCACGGATTCGATCTGGTCGTGGCGAACATCCTGGCCCCGGTTCTGGTGGTCATGGCACCGCGCCTGGTGCAGCTTCTGCGCTCGAATGGAACACTCGTGATCAGTGGAATTCTGAGTGACCGTTACGACCACGTGGCCGCGGCTCTGGAACCTTTGCAGGAAGTCGACCGCGTCGTCATCGACGTCTGGTCGGCCGTGGTGTTCCGCCGCTGAACCCATCACGTGACGGGTCACGACACGAACGAATCGATGTCCTCGCGGTAGGGAAGTGACGGCACGGCTCCGTGGCGGGTGGCAGCCAGAGCCCCGGCGGCCGAGGCGCGTCGCGCCGCCGTGACGAGATCGTGTCCGAGCGCAAGCGCAGCGGCCAGCGCTCCACAGGCGGCATCCCCGGCTCCGGTGGTGTCCACTGCGCGCACCACGTACGGCGGAATGTCGTTCTCGCCGTCGCGCGTGACCACCCGAATGCCCCGGGCGCCGAGGGTGACCACCACCGCTCCCACACCGGCATCCAAGAGTGCCGACGTTCCGCCGAGCATGGCCACCTCGTGTTGATTGGGGACGATCACATCGCACAGACCGAGCAGACCAGTGGGCAAGGCCCGGGCCGGAGCCGGATTCAGAATGGTGCGGGCGCCGCCGGCTTTGGCGATTGCCAGAGCAGCTTCCACGGATTCGAGGGGCACTTCCAGTTGGCAGAGCACCACCCGCGCTCGTTCGAGAATGCGGCGGTGGGACTCCACGGCCGACATGGTGAGATGGGCGTTGGCCCCGGGAACCACCACGATGCAGTTCTCGGCTCCTCCATCGACGGCGATCAGGGCCCGGCCCGTCGGACCGTCGTGGTCGGTCACATGAGCCGCGATGCTCTCGTTGACGATGAGTCGATGCAACATGGTCCCGGCCGAGTCCTGACCGAGACTGGTCACGAAGGCAGTGTCGGCACCGGCACGCCGGGCGGCCACGGCCTGGTTCAGTCCCTTGCCGCCGGCGTGCTCGGCGTAGTCGGTGGCCAACACGGTCTCTCCCGGTTTCGGGAGTTGGTCGACCGTGGCCACGAGATCGAGGTTCGTGCTGCCGACCACGATCACGTCGTAGATGTGCGGACCGACATTCGATGAAGAAGAACTCATCGGTACCCCGTGGCGCGCAACAAAGGAGCGACATCGAAGTTCTCGAGCGCCGGCAGGTACACCCGTGCCGCATCGGCCCGAAACTTGACGCACAGGTCCCGTCGAAAGAATCGGGCACCTTCACGTACGACGTAGTTCAAGATGAAGAAGCGAAAGGCTTCGGGGATGAATCGCACTTCTGCCTCCGACAAGGGGAAGACCTCATGATACGCGGTCAGGAACTCCGCGAACTGCGGCTCGCCGAGAGTGTGGGGCGAGTACGTCCACTGGGTGCGATCTCCGGTGGCCGAGGACACTCGCGACAAGAAGTAGAAGTCCAACACGCGGGATTCCAACCGGAACCAGTCGTAGTCCCATCGTGAGAAGAGCGTGAAGTCGCCCTGGTCGTCGAAACGCACCGAGAAGTTGCCCAGATTCCAGTCCACCAGTACCGGGATACGACGCCACGCGTCGTAGCGAATTCGTTCCAGTTCCACCAAGAAGTCGTGCGTATGCCGCCACAACACGCTCACGTCTTCGGGCGGCAGGTCGAAATTGCGCGGAGCAAAGGGGGAGGAGAGCAAATCGAGCAGATGAATGGCATCGGACTTGATGCTGTTCGACGTGGCCGGGATCGCCGCGGCGATGTCGTCGCAGGCACGGTGGAAAGTGGCGATCTCGCGTGCCAGACACCGTCGTTGACGCCCGTCCAGCCGCGGTGGCAGGACATCGGCGCGCTCCGCCTCGGCATAGAAGGCGACCCAGAGCGTGCCGTCGTACCAGGTGAAGGGACGATCGTTGCGTCCGAGGACCGGGGCGAGAAAGTTCTCGAAGCGGCCACCATCGAGAAGGTGCGTACAGCGGTACAGCCGGTCGTGATCTTCGGCGAAGAGAAAATATGAGCCGTAGTTGGAGACCTTCCCGAAGACGCAGGTTCCGTCGTCCAGTACGACGCGATACACGGTGTTCGTGGACACCCGCGGACTGGTGTCGTGGACGTCGCGAATCGTCCGCGGATCTCCGAAAGCTTCCCAGGCCTCGATGAGGGCCTGGCGATGAATCACTTCATCCACCCGACCAGTGTCTCACGACGGTCAACTGGCCGTGGCGCGAATACCGATGGGGGCAATCAATCGAAAGCCGGCCTCGTGCCGCTCGTCTTCACTTTCTCCACCCCACAGGCCGTATTCATGGTTCCGGCGGGCAAAGTCTCGACATTGATCCTGGACGCGGCAACTGGCACACACCGAACGAGCCATGGCTTCGCGCCGCTCACGAGCCTGGGGACGCTCGGCAGTGAGGGGGAAGAACAGATGCGTCATCCCTCGGCAGGCCCCTTTGTCCATCCACCGATCATCGGAACGATCACGGAGCGACGGAATTTCCACTGCTGACATGAGACCCCCCGGTCCGAACAGCACTTCCACGGTTCCGGGACCCCCCAACGAGACCCGGCCCGACCACCATAGGACCGATCCGATCGGTGGGTCAATGGGCCGTTTCCAGAACCGAACGGAGGCCGGCGACGAAGGCCTCGACATCGGCGGGG
>JBMTPW010000100.1:0-6896 GCA_049444115.1 Ilumatobacteraceae bacterium
CCAGGATCTCGTCGGCGTCGACCACGGTGCTCTTCGAGGGACAGTTGGCCACGACCGGGGCCAGTGAGATCGGCCGTGATCGCAAGATCAAGGAGGCTGTGGACGAAGTGATGAAGGAGGTTCGCACGGCTCTCGAGGAGGCTTTCGCCTCGATCGACGGCTCCAAGAGCGACATGACAGCCGCCTTCGCCATTGCTGCCGACCGTTTTCAGACCGCTCCAGCCGGGTCGC
The DNA here is from genome assembly GCA_049444115.1 of Ilumatobacteraceae bacterium. GTDB lineage: Bacteria > Actinomycetota > Acidimicrobiia > Acidimicrobiales > Ilumatobacteraceae > Casp-actino8. The sequence goes on from JBMTPW010000100.1 coordinate 232, forward strand.
AGAAGCGTCTGACCATCCTGGCCGACGGTATTTCCACCACGGGAAGCGCCGAGAACAACTCGCCCACCCTCACCGAGGACCAGATGATCGAGCTGGCCAAGACCCTGCGCCCGGTGGACTTGTCCGGGGTGGAGATCGCCATTCTCGGTGTCGGCCGCATTGCCGGAACGGAGCAGCCCCCCGAGGATTACGTGGCCAAACTGCGGGTTTATCTCACCGAAATGTGCGGTTTGACCGGGGCCACATGCCGGGTAGCCTCGTCCAGCAGCAACATCTAGCAGCGGGTGCCGTCATCGGGACGCCGTCCGGTCGAGTAACTCGAGGTCGAGGAGAACATTCATGGGTTTGAGGGAGTCGCGACGACGCGGGGGTGCGAATTTCGACGCCTACTCGGGTTCGACGCGGGCCTTGCAGAACTCCCTGGACCAGGATCCGATCGAGGTTGGTGCTGCCGTCCGCATCGACCCCACCGGCGTCGACACGGCTCGACAGATGTCTCCGGACGACGTGCCGCACATCGTTGCTCAATTCGTCCTCGAAGGGCGGGCCCAAGTGGCCGAGTTCGCCGCCCAGGCCAACGCAGCCATTCGCGAGCCCCTTTCCGACGCCCGCGCGGCGCGTTTCGAGGCCGTGCAGCAGGCCAAGGCCCGTCGTCTCATGCTGGAGAGTTATCGCGCCGCTCTGACCCGCCACGCCATGGCCCAACGGGTCCTCGGCCCGCACGTGCGCTTCCACGGATTCACTGGCAAGTCGCTCTGGGTGGCTTGTCTGTTGGTCGGAGATGCTGCAGCGATGACCCTGGCCCTCACGTATGGCGGCGAGTCGCCCTTCGTCGCGGCGATCTTCGCCATCGCCGTGGGTGCGGCGGTGATCATCGTCGGCAAGACGGCTGACGATTTGCGGCGGGTCTCTTTGTCACGGACCCTCACGGTGGACGATCCGGATTCCAAGGCCGTCGTGGACGCAGTTTTCGGAGTACCAAACAGCGACCATCCGGTGAACAATCGCATGCACGCCGTGTTCGGCTTCGCCTCGGTTCTGGCCACCTTCGCCGTCATCGTCTACAGAACGGCCGAGGAGAGCTTCGGTCTCGGATTGGCTTTCGGTCTCTGGACCCTGCTCATCAGCTTGGCCTCCTTCGCCAACTCCTGGTACTACTGCGATCCGGCCAAGACGTTCATCGCGCTGTCGTCGAAGGCAGTACGCGATGCCGAAACCATCTGGAGAGCGCATCCCATCGATGCGATCGAGGATCACAACCGCTCCATCGAGGAAGCTCGGCACATCGTGGCGGAGTTCCAGCGGCACGCCGAGGCCAATTGGCATCTGGTCATGGCCGGGGCATCGGCGGCAGTCGTGGCCAATCCCCAGGTCTTCGGGGTGTCCCAGCCGTACGGTCACAGTCTCTTGACCATGGGTGTGCCCGAAATGGAATGGCCGAATCTCGACGAGTACGTGGAGATCGTCGACCCAGATGATGTGGTGCCCCTCTACGACGAGTACGACGGTCAGGACTACCCGTTCGACTCGGGCATCGTGTTCGCCGATCACGATGCCACCAATCAAATCGTCCGCCCGCAGGGTCTCCGTTCTGCGGAGTGATTCGGAGTACGTGAGGGCGTCCGTGCTCTCGTACTCGAGCGCCATGCGGATCGGAATGGTTAGGGTCTGACCATGGCTCGAGACCGTCGAAGCAGCAGGTCCCGTTCCAGCCGCCCGGCCTCTCGTCGCGCCTCGGTGCCCCGTCGGTCGTCCGCTCGTGGCTCGGGACGCAGCACGGGGCGGCAATCCAGGAACTGGCGACCACCGCGATCACGAGCTTGGACGGTGATTCCGTTGGTTCTTCTGGTGCTCGGGGGGATTGCGACAGCACTGGTGACCCAGTGGGACCGCCTTCCCTTCGATTCCGCACAGTCGACTGGCGGTCCGAGCGATCTCAGTCGCTTCAAGGGGCTCGATGGGATGACGGTGCAACCGGCCGATGTCTCCATGTATTGGTGGCTACGAACCACGGTGGAGGAAACCGTGACCTCCGAGGATCTCCCGGAGGAATTCACCGTGGAAAATGCCGATGACCTCATCCAACGGACGGTGTTGCCTTCCGGCATCACTTTCCGGGCGGATTCGGCCGAACTGTCACCGGAAGCCTTGGAGGGCATCAGGACGGCTGCGTCCTCGCTCCCGAAGAATTTCATCCGGATCACGGTCCTCTGTCATTCGTCGGCCGACGGAACCAAGGAATCCCGTCTGCCGCTCAGTCAGGAACGGGCCGAGGTGCTCGCCGGTGAATTGGAAAGCATTCTCGGAGTCACCGCTGGTTCGATCGTGCGCATGGGACTGGGAGATCAATACCCGGTAGCCGGTATCGACCCGGAGTCGCCGACCGGTCGGTTGGTGAACAGGCGTTGCGAAATCCTCGTCGAATCCTGATGAACTGAGCCACCTCGTCAGTCGACGACGAGTGCGGCGTCGATCGCAGCGAAGAGCTCCTCATAGGTATCGAGTGCGGCGAATTGAGGAAACTCCTCGATGACGTTGCGCGGGGCCCTGAACAGGAATCCTCGATGGGCTGCGGTCAGCATGGCGGTGTCGTTGTAGGAATCGCCGGCGGCCACGACGTGGTAGTTGAGGGATCGAAAGGCTTCGACGGCCAATCGCTTCTGATCGACCAGGCGCAGCTCGAAGTCGGTGATCCGGGAGTCGCTCACGATCAAACGATGGCAGAGCAGCGTCGGCATTCCGAGTTGGCGCATGAATGGGCGACCGAACTGCTCGAACGTATCGGAGAGGATCACGACCTGGCAGCGTTCCCGCAAGTGATCGAGGAAGTCGCGCGCCCCTACGAGAGGTTGCAGCGTGGCGATGACGTCCTCGATGCGATTCATGGTCAACCCGTGTCGATCGAGAATCTCGAGACGCTGGCGCATCAGCAAGTCGTAGTCCGGTTCGTCGCGGGTCGTCCGGCGGAGTTGCGAGATACCCGTGGCCTCGGCGACGGCGATCCAGATCTCCGGAACGAGCACTCCTTCGAGATCCAAGGTGACGATGTTCTGAGTGGCGCGTTCTGCGACTGCCATGAATGCTCCTTCGCTCACAAACCCATGTCTTTGGCCACGATGCCCTTCATGACCTCGGTCGTACCACCGTAGATGGTGGTGACACGAGCGTCGGCGTAGGCACGGGCGATCGGGTATTCGGACATGTAGCCGTAGCCGCCGAACAACTGCAGACAGCGATCGACGACCGTCTTTTGCAGTTCCGTGCACCAGAACTTGGCCGCAGCGGCCTCGGCCGCAGTCAAGGTGCCACTGTTCAGGGCCACGATGCACTGATCGACGTAGGCCTGGGCCACTTCCACTGCAGTTCGTTGTTCGGCAAGGACGAATTTGGTGTTCTGGAACGAGGCGATCTTCTGGCCGAAGGCGGAGCGTTCCTTCACGTAATCCACGGTCCAGGACAGCGCCGCTCGGGCCGTGGCGACACCGGTGATGGCGATGGAGAGTCGTTCCTGGGCCAGGTTCGCCGTGAGATATCGGAATGCCTGCCCTTCCTCTCCGAGCCGATTGGACACCGGAACGGCGACATCGGTGAAGAAGAGTTCCGCGGTGTCCTGGCTGTGCATACCGATCTTGTCGAGGTTTCGTCCGCGTTCGAATCCGGGCATACCGCGTTCGACCACCAAAAGGGTCATGCCCGTATGACGTTGGGTCGGATCGGTCTTGGCGGCCACGATCACGAGGTCGGAATTGATCCCGTTGGTGATGAAAGTCTTCGAGCCATTGAGGATGTACTGGTCACCGTCACGTCTGGCCGTCGTGGCGATACTGGCGAGGTCACTTCCGGTGCCGGGTTCGGTCATGGCAATGGCGGTGATCAGATTCCCCGAGGCGATGCCTGGTAGCCACCGGGCCTTCTGCTCATCGTTGCCGATGTCGGTGAAGTAGGGGGTCGTGATGTCGTTGTGCAGCGTCAGGCCGAGTCCGGCGCCCCCGATTCCGGCCGCCGCCAATTCCTCGGCGAGCACGGCGTTGAAGCGGAAGTCGCTGGAGCCGCCACCGCCGTACTCAGTGGGAATGGCCATCCCGAGGAAGCCTGCGGCGCCTGCCCGCTGATAAAGACTGCGGGGGGCAAGACCGTCTCGTTCCCATTCGAGATATCGGGGACTGATCTCGCGGGTGATGAAGAGACGGAAACTCTCGGCGAAGGCCAGGTGCTCGTCGGTGTACAGGGTGCGATCCACCACTCAATTGTGGCTGCCCCGGGGGACGACCGCCGAGTCCGCTCAGACCCACCCGCCGGCGTAGGCCACGAATTGGCCGGTGGTGAAGCGACTGGAACCGTCGAGGAAGGCCATGCAGAAAGCGGCGAATTCGGTCATGGTGCCCAACCTTCGCATCGGCACCTGGGCTTCGATGCGTGCACGCACCTCTGGATCTTGGGCTCCACTGGCGGCCAGAAAGGCGGGGAAGTCCATGAAGTTGGTGCCGACAGCATTGACCTGGACACCACTCGAGGCAACCTCGCCTGCCACATTGCGGACCAACATCGTGGCTCCGGCCCGAGCCGCCGAATACAGGGGTACGCCCGGAGTGGGCCGCGCACCGGCCGCGCTGGTGAGGACGAGCACCTGTCCGGCCCCGGCCTCGACCATTGGCGGCAGTACCGACTGGAGGAAATGGAAGGGCGCTTCGATGCATCCGGTGACGACGGAACGGAGCTGCTCCACGCTGGCCTGGGCGAAACGTCCGGTGATGATCTCCCCGGAGAACATCACCGCCGAGTCGAGCCGACCGAATCGCTCGAGCGCGGTCCGGACCAGTCGCTGGGAGGATTCGGCGACGGCGAGATCACGGACACCGGTGACCACTTCGACCGCTGCTCCCGTGGCCGTGAGTTCGGCGACGAGTGGCTCCTTGGCTTCACCGATCACCAGATCGAAACCGCGAGCCGCCAGATGACGCGCCAATTCCGGACCGACATAGAAACGAGCATTGGCCACGATCGCCACCGGACGACGAACCGTTGAACTCATGGTGCGAGAGTAGAGATGGCCAGGACTAATGTCAAAAGAGCGGTCGTGGAACGGCGGTCGTCGGGATCGGATGATCGAGAGTGAACACGATGAGCGGACAGGGCAAGAAGCCTCAGGATTATTCGGGTTTTGGCGGTCGTATCGGACGCACATTGGCGGACTCGCAACCGGATTGGCCGGCGCGACCCCATCCCGGGGAGAACGCACCCAATGTCGTGTTCGTGCTCTTCGATGATCTCGGCTTCTCGCAGTTCGGGTGTTACGGATCCACGATCGAAACGCCCAATATCGATCGCCTGGCGGCATCGGGATTGCAGTACACGAACTTCCATGTCACCCCGCTGTGTTCGCCAACTCGCGCGTCCCTGCTCACTGGTCGGAATCACCATGCGGTGGGGATGCGGAGCATCTCCAATTTCTCCACCGGATTTCCGCACATGCGCGGCAGCATCTCCAATCACGCCGCCACCATTGCCGAAGTGCTTCGAGATTCCGGGTACGCCACCTTCGCTCTGGGGAAATGGCATCTGTGCCCGATGGCCGATGCGTCGGCTGCCGGCCCCTTCGATCAGTGGCCATTGCAGCGAGGTTTCGACCGGTACTACGGATTCCTCGATGGAGAGACGGACCAGTTCCATCCGGAGCTGGTCTACGACAACCACTGGGTGGATCCTCCTGCTGGTCCCGATGAGGGATATCACCTCACCGAAGATCTGGTCGACCGAGCCGTGGGATTCCTGCACGATTCGCTGTCGATCCGTCCCGACCGGCCGTTCTTCATGTACTTCGCCCTCGGTGCCACGCATGCTCCGCATCAGGCACCGGCGCGATTCCTCGACAAGTACCGGGGTCGATTCGACGAGGGTTGGGACGTCGTGCGCGCCCGTTGGTTCGAGAACCAGAAGCGCAAGGGTCTGATTCCCCCCGACACCGAACTGGCGCCTCGTAACCCGGGTGTCGAAGCCTGGGACGATCTCTCGGACAATCAACGCCGACTGGCCTGTCGACTCCAAGAGGCCTTCGCGGCGTTTCTCGATCACACCGACGAACAGATCGGCCGTCTCATGGCCGCGCTCGAGTCCTTGGGTGTCGCCGACAACACGATCTTCGTCCTCCTGGCCGACAACGGTGCCAGCCAGGAGGGTGGGCCGTTCGGTGTCCTGCACGAGATGAAGTTCTTCAACTTCCTGATCGAAACTCCGGACGAGGCCATTCATCGGATCGACGACATCGGCGGCCCGCACAGTCACTCGAACTATCCGTGGGGATGGGCGCAAACGGGCAACACGCCCTTCAAGTGGTACAAGCAGAACGTCCATGAAGGAGGAGTGCACGTTCCTCTCATCGTTCGGTGGCCGAAGGGAATTTCGTCCACCGGGCTGAGGGACCAGTTCCACCATGTGACCGATCTCGTGCCGACGGTGTACGAGATCATCGGCATCACTCCTCCCGAGGTGTATCGCGGCTACGAGCAGATGCCGGTGACCGGCACATCACTGGCGTACACCTTCGATCGACCCGATGCGCCGAGCCGCAAAGAGGTGCAGTACTTCGAAATGGGCGGACACCGCGCCATCTACCACCAGGGTTGGAAGGCGGTCACGCGCCATCAGCCGGGAACATCGTTCGACGA
>JBMTPW010000101.1:0-6882 GCA_049444115.1 Ilumatobacteraceae bacterium
GAATGTGGGAGTACGAACGTGCGGTACTGCGCATCGCTCAGCGACCCGGCCCAGGAATCGAACACCTGAAAGGCACGGGCGCCTGCAGAGAGCTGCGCATCGATGAAGGCCACCGCGTGTTGCGTCAGTCGTTCCATCAGTTGGTGCCAGAGCCCCGGTTCGTTGAGCATCATGGCCTTGGTGTGGCCATAGTTCTTCGATGGCCGGCCCTCGATGAGATAACTGGCCACGGTGAAAGGCGCTCCGGCGAAAGCCAGCAACGGGACCGATTCTGGGAGATCCCGTGTCAGGATGCGAACCGTCTCCACGACGTAGGGGACATCGGTGTCCGGTTCGAGTTGGCGCAGACGTTTCAGATCGGATGCGGCGCGCAGTGGCAATTCCGCCACTGGTCCGGTGCCCGGCGCCACATCGATGCCGAAGTTCACCGCGTGGGCCGGAACCACGATGTCGCTGTACAAGACGGCTGCGTCAACTCCGTAGCGGGTCACCGGCTGCAGGGTGATCTCGGCTGCCAGATCCGGCCGCTTGATGGCATCCAAGATGCTGCCGGCACCGCGAATGGCGCGATACTCGGGCAGGCTTCGACCAGCCTGACGCATGAACCACACCGGAGTGTGACGTCCCGTCCGACCGCCTGCGGCATCGAGGAACGGCACTCCATTCAGGGCGCTGGATGTTCCCGTCGATCCGGTCCGACTCATCCCGTGCGACGCTATCCGTGTCGGTGCGAAACAGGAGATGAGTGACTTTGGTCCGTAGGAATTGGGTGGCCCCCGGACCATGATGAGGGCATGGATTCGAGATCGATGGGTCCGAGACGCGTCACGACTCGACCCTTCCGTGGTTTGGCTCGGCGCGCAACCGTCGCTGTCCTTGCATTGTCCGTACCCCTGTCGGCGTGCGGCGGCGATGATGCGTCATTGAGGGGTATCGTCCGCGACCAGCCCCTCGAGGTCGGCTCCGTTGCTGTCACCGATGTCACCTCTGGAGGGCTCTACGCCGATCACGACGGCGAGTTCTCGTTCACGGCCCGAAGCGGACATTTGCTGGTCGTGTATTTCGGCTACACCAATTGTCCCGATCTGTGTCCGACCACCCTGACTCTGGTCCGCGCCGCCAGAAAGGAACTCGGCGACGATGGACGACGCATCGATCTGGCCATGGTGACCGTGGATCCGAAGCGTGACACTGCAGAGGTGATGAACGGCTATCTCTCAAGTTTCACCGACGCGTATCACGCTCTCGTCCCGGCCAGTGAAGCCGAATTGCGAGCAGCCGAAGACGCTTTCCTGGCCAGTTCGACGATCGTCACCAAGACGTCCGGAGAGATCGAGGTCGGTCACAGCGCAACCGCCTACGTCGTGGACGCCAATGGATTGGTCCGCGTGGAATGGCCCTTCGGTATCGACAAGAATGTGATGATCAACGATCTCGAGATCCTTCTCCGTTCGGCTTGACCGTCCATCGACGCCGCTGCCCGCACAATTCACCTCCGTCATCACCCTCCATCATCACCCTCCATCATCACAATGAACGAAAGGTCATCATGAACAAGCGACTGTCCCCTGTGTCCGCTCTGGCCGTGAGCGCTCTGGTCCTTGCCGGCTGCGGAGGTGATGAGGAGTCCACCAATTCGGTGACGACCGACGCCGCTGGTGTCGAGGTCACCAGTGCCGACGACGGATCCGCACTCGAAATCACCGATGTCTGGGCCCGCACCAGTCCGATGATGACGAGTCTCGGCGCGGTGTACATGACGATTCAGTCCGCTGAGGGCGATGAAGTGCTCTCGGCAGCAGTAGATGCGTCGATCGCTGCCGAGGCTCAGATTCACGAGACGATGACCTCGGGAGGTATGTCGGGAGACTCGATGCCCATGGACACCTCTGGCGGGATGTCGGGACAGATGACCATGCAAGAGGTCGATTCGCTCGTGATTCCGGCCGGAGAGAGCGTGGAGTTGATGCCCGGCGGATATCACATCATGTTGATGGATCTGGCGGCTCCATTGGAGGTGGGCCAAACCTTCGAACTCACGTTGACCTTCGCCGTGGCCGGCGACGTGGTGGTCACCGTTGAGGTCCGCGACGATGCCCCCTGAGATGGTCGATTCGTTGACGACCACCTGCGCCCAGCGGTGAAAGGACAGACGTGGCCGAGAACGATGTGATCCTCGATGAAACGATCCCCGACGACCAAGGGACCGAGGCGAACCAGCTGGCATCCGGTCCGCTGCGCGTCCTGTTGGCCACTTTGGCCTTCTTGGTTCCCATCGCCGTTGCGGTCATTGCCGTCTTCGTCTTCGCTGGCGGCGACGACACCGATAGCGGTTCCGCCTCGGGAGTGGTGTGGAGTTACGTCGTTCCCGAGGGGACGCAGGCCAGGGCGGATCGCGGAGAATTCGTAGCCGACATCCTTCCTGAGCAGTTGACGATCGCCGTGGGCGACACCGTCACCATCTCGAACGAGGATTCGGTCACCCACACCTTCGGGCCGTTCACCGTTCGTCCTGGTGAGTCTCAGAAGATGACCTTTTCCGAACCGGGTTACTTCTTCGGAGTCTGCACGGTCGGTGGTCATGAGACCGTGACGATCACTGTCGTGTGAGCCTCGCGAATCATCACATGAAAGGCGAAACGGTGGGAGAACCATGAACGAGGTGCACAAGCGGCGACGTCATGCCTCGAAATGGTCGCTCGTCGTGGGTCTGGTGATCCTGGTGGCGGTGGCCATGTCGTGCCGTACCAGCGGAGGTGGGGACGTTTCCTCCGACGCGGCCGACGTTGGTCTGATCACTTTGGATGGCGAGCCCACGTCGATCGCCGATGAATTGGATGACCGCCCGCTGTTGGCGTCCTTGTGGGCGGTGTGGTGCCAACCGTGTCGCCGTGAACTTCCCGAACTGGAACGCATCGCTTCGTCGGACGCCGGTGTGGATGTTCTCGCTGTCAATATCGGCGACGATCCCGATGGCATCCGCAGGTATTTCGACGAGATGTCATTGGGACTCCCGGTGGCCATCGACGACGTCGGCAACCTTCTCACCGCACTCGACGTCGGCACCGTTCCGGCGACCGTCCTCTTCGGTTCCGACGGCACCATCTTGTGGAGTCATCTGGGAGCCGTGACAGCGAAGCAAGTCGAAGATGCCCTCGACACCTACGTCGGCTGAGGCTTTTGGCGCACACGCAAACGGTCCGGCCGTTGGTTGACCGCTTTCAGAGCCCGTTGGAGGGATGATGCCAATGCACCGGCCGCAGAGCCGCCTCGACGCGGGCGATGCGCGTTCTGGCCGGCGGATGGGTCTTCGACTGCGTGCCCGTGGAAATGGTGCGGCGCAGAGCGGACGCCAATTGCCGTCCGAAGCCCATGCGCACCACCCGTTGATCGGCGTGATATTCCGCTGACCGACCGACCAATTGGCCGAGATAACGCGCCACTTTGAATCCAGCAACGAACACCGAGGCAACACCGCGGAACAAGGTGGCCACCAAGTGCCCAAAGGTGCTCACGATGCGAGAATTACGGGCGAATGATTCGGTCGCGGCAACCGACACATTGTTCAAGAACGTGCCGACGTGTGCCAGGACCGAGACCGGGAGGGTCAACCACTGATTGATGGTGAGGGCCACGGTGTGCGAGCCCAGGTGGTGGCACAGTTCGTGGGCCAGAACGCCGCAGAGTTCCTCGTGGGTGAGTTCGCGTACGGCGTAGTCGGTGACGACCACGAGGTGGCCGCCACAGGCGTAGGCGTTCAGATCCTCGTCGTCCACCACTCCCACGACGAACTTCTTGTTGCGAATGTGCCAAGCCTGAGTGACTTCCAAGAAGGCCGGTCGGAGCCGGCTCGCCTCCCACCGCGTGGGTTTGCGAGCGCCCATGAGCACGGTGAGGACTCGTCGTTGCACGGCTGGCAGGAACAACGTGAGCCCGGCTGCCAGATAGCCGCCTGCCACGTACCACCAAGGAATGGAGGCGAACAGAGTCACCGGCAACCAGAAGATCACCATTGCCAGAAGCCAAACGGGGATGATCGCCAGAACCGGGATGAAGGCGAACCAGGCCGCCCGGTCGAAATCGCGCCGGAGCTTGAGGGGCCGCCGCGTCAGAGCCCGCTCGGTGCGCTTGCTCACCATGCTGCCGTGGCCTCCATGTCCAGGTGCTCACTCCTCCGAACGGTCAGCTGTGTGCCGACGTTTCATCTTGCCCCACGGGTGGCGCTGAGACGACGCAATTCGGATAGACAAGAGTCATGAGCGGACACGTCGACACATCACCTGTGATGCCCGGTGCCGAACCCTGGAGCCACATCGGCTCCACATCGGTGGGGGCATTGTGTATTCATGGCTTCACCGGTAATCCCTCTTCGATGCGCGGAGTGGCCGAGGCGTTCGCTGCGGCCGGGCACCATGTGGAGTTGCCACGCCTTCCCGGCCACGGCACCGCCGTCTCGGACATGATCCCCACCCGCTGGCATCATTGGACCGCTGCGGTCGACGCGGCCTACCGGGCTCTCGCCAGTCGCGTCGACCAGGTCGTCGTGGCCGGACTGTCGATGGGCGGGTCCCTCACCTTGTGGACGGCTCTCGAACACCCCGAGGTGGCTGGCATCGTCTGCATCAATCCAGCTGCTCAGCCCCAAGCTGCAGAGATGATCGAGATGGTGCAGGGCTTGTTGGCCGCCGGCACCGAGGTTTTCGATGGCATCGGATCCGATATCGCCGATCCGAACGTGAAAGAGACCGCCTACGCCGAGACTCCGCTCGCACCGTTGGTTTCGATGGTCGTCGATGGCATCACGCCGATGGTGCCGCGCTATCCCGGATCTCAGGTGCCGATGCTCCTGATCACCTCGAAGAATGATCACGTGGTGGATCCGGTCCAGAGCGACCAATTGGCCGAGCAGTGGGGTGGTCCGGTGGAACGCATCCTTCTCGAGCGCAGCTACCACGTGGCCACTCAGGACTACGACAAGGATCTGATCTTCGAGTCGGCTGTCAAGTTCGCGGCGTCGGTGACCGGGCTCTGATCTCGTGAGCACAACTGCATTCGTCGCTCTCGTTGGGTCCCTGCCCAGCCCGGGCAGTGGTTCGTTGCACATCGGCCCCCTGCAATTGCGGGCCTACGGCCTGATGATCGCTCTCGGGGTGGTTGCCGCCGTGTGGCTGTGGGGCAAACGGTTGGTACTCGCCGGCGTGGGCACACCCGATGACGCCAGTGCCGTTGCACTGTGGGCGGTGCCGGCCGGCATCGTGGGGGCGCGCCTGTATCACGTCGCTACCGAATGGGATCGTTTCAGCGATGCACCCGGGGACATCGTCAAGGTCTGGGAAGGCGGACTGGGCATTCCGGGCGGCATGTTCCTGGGCATCGTGGTGGGAGCGATCGTCATTCGTCGGCGCCAACTGCCGCTTGGCACCACGATGTGGGCAGTGGCTCCGGCCCTTCCTCTGGCCCAGGCCATCGGACGTTGGGGGAACTGGTTCAATCAAGAACTTTTCGGTCGTCCCACAACTCTGCCGTGGGGACTCGAGATCGATGCCGACAAGGTGGCCTCCGCCGGCTATCCGCCCGGCACCCTTTTTCACCCGACATTCCTCTATGAGTCGCTTTGGAACCTGGCGCTGGTCGGGGTGTTGATCATCATCGGCCGTCGCCTCATCGGGCGACCGCACCCCGGACGATTGCTGGCGGTCTACGTACTGGGCTACGGACTCGGCCGATTCTGGATCGAGGGTTTGCGTATCGATCCGGCCAAGGAGGGAGCCGGGCTCCGTCTGAACCAATGGATGGCGATCGTTCTCGTGGTCGGGGGAGCGTTGTATCTTGCGTGGCGGGAGCGGCAGATCCGTCGCGGTACGGTCGAACCATGACTTCGAACGATCTCGTCCTGCGCCGCGTCGAACAGAACGGTGTGGCGGTGGTGACCCTGAACAATCCCGATCGAATGAATGCCTGGAGCAGTTCCATGTCGACGGCGTTCTTCGCCCGGCTCGAGGAGTGTCGCCAGGATCCGGCGGTCCGCGTCGTGGTGGTGACCGGCGCAGGACGCGGATTCTGCCCGGGTGCCGATATGGATGCCCTCAATCAAATTCGCGCCAATCCCGCGGCCGGTGCCGGACCAGCGACCGGAGGAGGCCGCTTCTCGGATCTGGTGTCGTACCCGAAACCGATCATCGCCGCCATCAATGGTGCTGTGGCGGGTGTCGGACTGGTCATGGCACTCTTCTGCGATCTGCGTTTCGCGGCGTCGGGCGTGAAATTCACGACCGCTTTCAGTCGCCGTGGTTTGATCGCCGAGTACGGCTCGTCCTGGGTCCTTCCAAAGCTGGTCGGTCTGCCTCGAGCCCTCGATCTGCTCCTGTCCGGTCGGGTCATCACCGCCGAAGACGCATGTGCCATGGGCTTGGTCAACGGTGTCGTTCCCGGAGACGAACTGATGCCTCATGTCATGGCCTATGCCGGCGATCTGGCCGAGAACTGCTGTCCCACCAGTTGGGCCATCATGAAGCACCAGGTGTACGGGGACTGGGAATTGGATGCCGACACTGCGACCTCCAATGCCATTCGTTTGATGAACGAGTCGGTGCAACGGCAGGACTTCCAAGAGGGCGTGCAGTCGTACCTCGACAAACGAGCGCCCCGGTTCGCGCCGTTCGCCGAGTGAGCGTCAGAGCCGTCGCAGGGTGCCTGCCAACTCTTCGGGAACGACCGGATTGAAGAACTCGCCTCCGCCGATTTCGGCCGCAGCGATGTAACGCAGCAGTCCAGCCGCCCGCCACGGCGATACCAAATCGATGTTCAACCAGGCCTCACGGTGAGTGCCATCGGTCGGACGCTGATTGATCCACATCATGGTTGGCAAGGACCGGTCGTAGC
>JBMTPW010000102.1:0-6880 GCA_049444115.1 Ilumatobacteraceae bacterium
CTCTCCTGCAGGATACAGCGACGATTTCACCACCCGTCCCGACACGTAGTACGGAGCCACGTTAATGGTTCTGTCACCCCAACATACCCTCGTCGATGCCCTGACCATTGCAGAACACCGCGCTGCTGTCGAGACCTACCGTCGAGAGGCGGCTGCCAAGACGCAGATGGACCGCACCGACGACACCCGCGACAAGACCGGTGTCTTTCTCGGTTCCCACGCCGTCAATCCCGTGAACGGAGCAGCGATCCCGATCTGGATCGCCGATTACGTGCTGATGGGGTACGGAACCGGAGCCATCATGGCCGTTCCCTGTGGCGATCAGCGTGACTTCGAATTCGCCCGACGCTTCGGACTCGATATCGCCCCCATTCAGCAACCACCGACCGATTGGTTCACCGATCGTGGTCTCACTCCTCAGCAGGGTGTCGCAATCGATACCGCAACGTGGCCCGAAGCGTTCGTCGGTGACGGCATCTACATCAACTCGACCTCGTCGCACTTCGGCATCGATGGCATCACCTCGGTGGAGGAAGGAAAGCAAGTGGTTGCCGACTGGTTGGTGGCCAATGGTGTCGGCGAAAAGACCGTTACTTTCAAATTGCGAGACTGGCTCTTCAGTCGGCAGCGCTACTGGGGAGAGCCATTCCCCATCGTCTACGACGAGAACGATCGACCCGTCGCCCTACCAGCGTCGATGCTCCCCGTTCTGCTTCCCGAACTCGAGGATTTCAAACCCCAAGCCCTGGATCCCGACGACGACGTCACGGACCCCATTCCCCCGCTGGCCCGCAGTTCCGCCTGGCGCTCGGTGACCTTGGATCTCGGTGACGGGCCGAAGGCGTATCGACGCGAGATCAACGTCATGCCCCAGTGGGCCGGCTCGTGCTGGTACGAACTGCGTTACCTCGATCCCACGAACGCTGCTGCGCTCGTCGATCCCGCAGTGGAGAAGTACTGGATGGGCCCGGCAGACGGAGGTGATGGGCGAACCGGTCACACCGGTGGCGTCGATCTCTACGTCGGTGGCGTCGAACACGCCGTACTCCATCTGCTCTATTCGCGGTTCTGGCACAAAGTCCTCTTCGATCTGGGACACGTGTCCAGTTCCGAACCCTTCCACCGGCTCTTCAACCAGGGCTACATCCAGGCCTACGCCTATCGCGACCCCCGTGGCCAGCCCGTTCCCGCCGGCGATGTCGAAGAACGCGATGGTGCCTACTGGTACCAGGACGAGCAGGTGCAGCGCGAGTACGGAAAGATGGGCAAGAGCCTGAAGAACATCGTCACGCCGGACGAAATGTACGACGAATTCGGTGCCGACACGTTTCGGCTCTACGAGATGGGCATGGGCCCCCTCGAGGCCAGTCGTCCCTGGAACACCCGGGATGTAGTGGGCATGCAACGCTTCTTGCAACGGCTCTGGCGCAATCTCGTCGACGAGGACTCCGGCACTACTCGAGTGATCGACTCTGCCGCCTCCGACGATCTGCGCAAACTTCTCCATCGCACCATCGACGGAGTCCGCGCCGATATGGAAGGGCTGCGTTTCAACACTGCGATCGCCAAGTTGATCGAACTCAACAACGCCCTCACTCAGGAGGTGGCTGCGACCGGCGGAACCCCTCGGGAGGTCGCTGGTCCACTGATCCAGATGCTGTCCCCACTGTGCCCTCACCTCGGCGAAGAACTCTGGTCACGACTCGGACACGCCGAATCGGTGACCTATGCACCGTTCCCGGTGGCCGATCCGGCCCTGCTGGTCGAGGATTCGATCGAGTATCCCGTACAGGTCAATGGCAAGGTTCGGGCGCGGATCTCGGTGCCGGCCGATGCGACCTCCGACACCGTGCAATCCATGGCTCTGGCCGACGACAAAGTGCGCGCTGCTTTGGATGGGTCGGAACCCAAGAAGGTGATCGTGGTACCCGGCCGGATGGTCAACCTGGTGGTCTAGGACCCCTCTCTGAAGGTTGATCACTCGAGTCGGACTCGGAGACGATCGACCAGGCCCGAGTAGCGCTGTTGCGGTCGCTCGATCGCCTGCCTGACATCCGCGCGGGCACCGATCAGAATCAGATTCGGCTTGGCGCGGGTTGCAGCGGTGTAGAGCAACTCACGCGTACACAATGGCGAGGCAGCCGGCGGCACGACCACCACCACTGTCGCGAATTCGGAGCCCTGTGCCTTGTGCACGGTGGTGGCGAATGCGATGTCGACATCGTCCACTGCCGATGTCGGTACCACGATCGTTTCAGCGCCGTGACGGAAGGCGAAAGACAAGCAGTTGTCGACTTTCACGACCACCCCAGTGTCACCATTCGCCAGACCGTGGACCACATCGTTGCGCGTCTTGACGACGATGTGGCCCTCACGCCAGTGCCGGTCCATCTCGAAGAGTTCGTCGAGTACGAAATCGTTCCAGGCCTCGACTCCGTAGGCACCCTGACGGTGGGCACACAGGATACGAATGGCCGCTGCGGCATCAAGAGCGCCATCCACGTCGTGATTCCCGGCCTTGACCTTCACGGCAGCAAACGCATCGAGAACTTCATCGACCTTCTTGGCCGCACCCTTCAGGCCTCCATCGACCTCGATGAAGGCCAAGGTTCCACCTGCCGACTTGGTGACTCGCTTGCTGGCCGCAAGGAGCAATTCGTCGACCCTCTCCACATGGCCGAGGTGAATGGCTTCGGTCAGCGCGCTGCTGTCCGAATCCCGGTTTCGTTGGGAGATGGTGAGGCGGGTCATGATCCCAGGCCGCTCGCCCTGCAACTCGGCCAGGTCTGGAAGAACGGAGCCATTCTCCACGCTTGCCAACTGGCCTGGGTCTCCGACCAGAACCAGCCGTGTCGCCGGGGCCAGTGCCTCCAGGAACCGAGCCATCAGCGGTAGCGAGACCATCGACGTTTCGTCCACGACCACCAGGTCGACATCCAATGGGTCGACAAGATCATGTGCGAAACGGTTCTCCGTCCGCGGTCGTCGACCCAGCAGTCGGTGCAATGTCGTTGGTTCCAGGCGGTGGAAGATCTCCACGTGGGTTGCCGGAAAGGGGTGATCGTCCGCTGCCACGGCGTTCACGAGGCTCTCGCGCATCTGGGTGGCTGCCTTGGCCGTCGGCGCAGCCAAGGCGATTCGCAGTGTCTCTCCGTGAGTACTGAGGGCGGCGGACAGGATCCGAGCGATCGTGAAGGTCTTGCCGGTGCCGGGTCCACCCATGAGGATCGACGTCCTGTTCCGCAAACTGTTGCGTACGGCCGACACCTGCAGATCGTTCGCGTCGATTCCCGGGAACAAGGCATCGACCGCCTCCATTCCGACAACGACGGAAGGTTCGGAGAAGCGCCGCTGGAGCGACTGTGCAACCGATCTCTCGTCCTCCCACTGACGCGCGGTGTAGAGCAGAGTGCCCCTCAGCACCAACGGTCGATCGAAGGCGGCGGCCTCGTCCCAAGTTTCGACCTCCTTGACGAAGGACGACGTCCTCAATCCGTCGATCCACTCGTCGATCGACGGCCAGTTCCCACCAGTGCCGCCTCCGGTTCGGTCCTCCCGAAAACCCCGCAAGGAGTTCGGGCGCCCTACGTCTGCGCACACGTAGCCCAACTGGGTGGCCCGAATTGCCGCCGCCACCCCGAGAAGCTCGATAGCCGACGGTGCCTGGCTGATCGCGGCGGCGATATAGGACGCAACGTGGATGTCTGTTGCATCGAGAAAGCCGTCGTTCAGATAGCCGTCCAGCATCTTGGCTGATCGACGCAGGGATTCGCCGTTCACGACACTCGCCGCCTCCCCGCGAACCGTTCGTCCAAGGCCTCGATCAATGTGATCGGCGGCTTCCAATTGAAGACGCCGTATGGTTCGCCTCGATCGTCGCGCGGCACACCTGGTCCGACCATGCCGCGCAGGAACAGGTACGACGTCCCGCCGTAATGGATGCCCGGGTCGTATTCTGGAAGCCGCAAGCGCAAGTACCGGTGCAGCGCCACCGAGTACAGCAGGGCCTGAAGGACATAGTCACCCTTCCGCATGGTCTCGACCAGCTTGCGCGGGCTGTAGTGATCGAGGGGCCGGGTCGCGTCCCTGGGGTGGAGCAGGTTGGTCTTGTAGTCCGACACGATGTAGCGAATGGCCCCGTCCGATGAGCGAACCCGAAAGACGGCGTCGATCTCTCCGTACAAGGACCCAGCGATCCGTGTGTCCCTCGATCCCGCGACCAAGTCCTCGCCATAGCGACGCACGGGATCTTCGGCTGGCACGTGTTCCAGGAGAATCCTGCCGATGTCGGACAATCCCACCGAGTCCGTCTGTGGAAGGCGCATCTCGAATCGAGCTTCAGCCAGGCGATCGGAGGCGGCAATGGTGGAAAGAGTGCATTCTTCGAAAAGTGACCCCAGGGGACTTCTCACAACAGCACCGAGAGCGACGACCATACGGTCCGCCGTGTCCCCCGGCAACACACGACGCTGCGTCCGTAGGAGCCGCTCCAAGCGGTCACCGAATTCCTCGGATGCAGGATTCAATTCCTCGAGCAGGCCATGGATCAAGGAGCCAAAACGAGTCCCCTGTAGTTGGTCGGGAAACTCGATACCCGGTGACACCGTCACGGTTTCGGGTGAAGACGTAACCCGATTCTCGTCATCGGAACCTCCCTGCACGTCCTCGTCGGACGCCATTGCGCCCTCAGTGGCGTCATCGGCCTCACGGCCGTGGTGGTTGCGAACAAGACGCGAATAGGACCACTTCCGCCAGGCGTAGCGTTGCAGCGCGGTGGTCCGATCGAATGTCGCCACACCGAGGCCATCGGCCGAGACCTCGGTCGACTCCCGCTTCCGCAACGGGACTTCCTCCGGTTCGATCGTGATCAGATCGATGGCCGGAGTCGCCTCGGCGATCCGGGCGAGCGCCCCATGTATCTCGGCGTTCGATTTCGGTTTGTTCTCTTGCGGGGCCTGGGATCGCGGATCGATGACGACTTGGCCATGCTCGTCCCGGCCGAGCAGGACTCGCCCAAGAGCGGATGAGAACGAACCTTTGACCTGAGTCCAGTGCACGATCAACTTCTGCTCCGCCCGGGTTGCTGCCACATACAACTTGCGCATCTCGTCACCGAGGTCGGCCAAATGGGCGCGGTCCCGGCGATCCTTGGATGATTCCACGCCGTCGGTCCACTCCACTTTGTGGGCCACGTCCACGAAGCGCCGACCATCGACGTTGTAGACCCACGGGTCGCTGTTCGACTTTCCTTTGAACATGGTGGGGAGGAAGACGATTGGGAACTCCAGGCCCTTGCTGAAGTGCACCGTCGCCAAGTGCACGGCCGCGTCGTCGCTCTCGATACGCCGCTGATATTCGTCGACTCGCTTGGAATCCAGGCGCAACGCCGTCAATTCACGACGTACATCGGCGGCCGTGGCTCCACGACCGAGACCCGACAAAGCCTCGGCAATGTGATCGAGATCGGTGAGCAACCGTTCGCCTCCGGGCAGGGGAACGAGCCGCGCCTCCATTCCGTGCATCGAACGGAGGTAGTGGTAGAGAGCCGACACCCCCTCTCGCTGCATCCGTTCGGCCCACGACAGGCAGTCCTGCTGCCACTTTCCGACCACCATCGTGGCCTCGTCGTCGTCCAACGCCACCAGCTCGTCCAATGTGTACGTTCCGAAACCGCTCACCATGCAAGCACGGACTCGTGGGGCGCGAGTGGGTTGGCACAGGGCTTCGAGCAGGATCTGCCAATCCTGGGCGGCCCGCGTCTCGAACACGCTCTGCGTGCGGTATCGAACCGCCGGGATGCCAGCCGCCGCCAGGACCTGGAACATTCGCTCGGCATGCTTGTGCGAGGGCACCAGAACGGCAATATCTCCGGGTTGGATCGCGCGAGGCGCCCCGGACCTCTCGATCATCTCGGTACCGCTGATCAACCCACCGATCTCTCGAGCCACGTCGGTGTAGATGACATCCAACATGTCTTCGGAATTCAGATTCCAGAGGTCGAGGTTCCCGGTGGCCAAAGCCTCTTTCTGAGCCTTGGTCAATCGCTTGGGATGGCTGCTTCCGGCACCTTCGCTGTAGGGAATCCAACGGATCTCGAGCGCTGCCGACCGTTCGACTCCCTCGTCGTCGGGACCGGGCCGATGTCGGACCCTCCGATAGGCGATGTCCTCGGCTCCGAACCGAACGCCATCGAACAGTTGGTTGACTGCATCGATCAGGCGCTTGTTGCTCCGGAAGTTCATGTCCAGTGCCGACAGTTGCTCGACTCCGGCGACGGCGGAGCGATACGCCTCGATATCGGCCCCGCGAAAGCGGTAGATGGCTTGCTTCGGATCGCCGACCGTACCCAGTGTCGTCGTACCAGCTGATGACGCAGTTTCGATGAACAGGCGTGACAGTACGTCCCACTGCACCTGGTCGGTGTCCTGGAACTCGTCGACCAGGACGACGTGGAACTGTCGACGCAGTGCCTCGGCCACGGTCCGGCCTTCGGGTCCGCTCAAGAGATCACGCACTGCGGTGATCAAGCCGTCGAATCCCAGTTGGTTGCTGCGATCGAGACGATCCTGGATCGCATGGACCGCCTGTTCGGCGATCACGGCCCACCGCTTCTCCACCGGAAGCGAAGCCAAAGGCGCGGCACGATCAGCGGATTCCACTCGCGGCTGGATGGTGGAATCGAGATTGTTGAGCACCGTGGTGACGATCGATGTCATCTCCTTTTGAATGGTCGAGATCTTGAGCGGCTCATCGCGTGCCCCGTCATCGAGCAGACCAGGGTCATCTGCCAGGGCGCCGACCAAGAGGTCGGATACGACCTGACGGATGAGATCGCTCGGATCCTCGACCAAGGAGACGTCGTCGTGCAGTGGTCCGCGCA
>JBMTPW010000103.1:0-6876 GCA_049444115.1 Ilumatobacteraceae bacterium
GGCTCGAGAATGTCGTCGTCTTCTGCAGCGATGGGAATTTATGTACTCCTGGTTTCGAGGGAATCGTGGGGGCGAGCGCGGATATTAGACAGAACCAGCGGGGGAACGGGAAACGGCGCGGTGAAAGGAGTCACGGTCGGCACGGTGACCAGTCAGCGCTGTGAGCGACGGGATTCGGCCCGCCGTTCGGCGGCCAGACGCTCCAATTCCGGGGCATCCACGGTGAGGTGGGTCATGGCCTCCGCCACGGCCCGGTGACCGGCCTGTTCGGCGATCAAACGGTGCATGTCCAGGGCCACTTTGCGATAGGCCGGGTGTCCCTGGGGTGAGGACCGGAGTTCCAAGAGGTGCATGGCCTCACGGGCGTTGAACTGCATCACGTACCGCACTCGATAGGCCATGGCCACCGCATACGCCGCTTGATGCGGAAAATCGTCGACCAAAGCGTCGTACAGAGCCGCCGATCGGGTCATCGAATCGTCGAAGACGTCGGCCACTCCCGCCTCGTCGACCAGGTCGGGTCTGCTGTAACCGTGATTCGGTGTGAGCGGCTGCCATTCGATGGTGAGCAATCGGTGCCGTTGCAGATCGCGAAAGGCGCCGTAATCGCTCAGTACGTCGAAGCGATAATCGATGCGCTCGAAGGCCCGACCCGGACGGTGGCGCCGATTCTCCCGCTCTCCGATGTAGGCCCGCAGAATGGCGACTCGTTCGGTGTGGCTCATCCGCCGCACCCGATCCATGATCTGGTGCTCGGGCAGGTTCGTGTGCGAGTAGCAGATGGCGCAGATCAACTTGTCCTCGCCATCGGGATCGAAATCGGTGAGGGTCACTGCGGGAGCCCGCTCAACCGGAGTCTCGGCGAAGAGGCCGCCCACCAACTCGCTGGTGGCCTGTCGGGTGGCGGTGAGATAGTCGCTCCAGCGGCCTCCGCGATCGGCGAGGTCGACACGGCGCAGGAAACTGGGAATGACTTTGCGCAATTCCTCGAGCATCAGCGCGGCATAGGCCTGGGCCTCGGGCAAGGGATGGGATCGCATTCGAATGAGCATCGACTCGTACGCCTGTCCACTGGCGTAGATGCCGACATTGGAGAGCGATGCCGCCGGGAGCACGCCGCGTACGGCATCCAAGGCCTTGGCGCGCGTGGCTTGTCGATAGACGAAATCACTATCGGCCGGATCGCGACGAATGGTCGCTCGGACATGCTCGGTGACCCGTTCGATGAGCAGTGAGTACGAATCGAACATTCGATCCATGTCGCCCACGTAGCGCGTTCCGTAGCGGGAATTGAGGACGTGGAGATCGCGATAGAAGCGATACCGCCCCGCGAGACGGGCGTCGTAGGCGATGTAGCGCGTACTCTGCTCCAAATAGCTGGCCAACCGGCCCCATTCGAGGATCTTGGTGAGAACGTTCGAGGCTTGTTCACAAGCCAAGTGGACGCCACCGAGTTGGGCGACGGAATCATCCCCGTACTCGAAGAAGACGCGTTCGTAGAGCTCCTCGGCTCGCTCGAGGCCGATCGTGGCATCCACGCCCTGGTCGCCGGAGACATCGAGATCACCCACGAATTCGTCGAGGAAGAGCCGACGCAGGCTCTTGGGCGAGCGGCTGTAGCGAGCGAACAAAGCTCCTTTGACCACCTCGGGCAGGTTCACGAGGGCGAACACCGGGCCATCGAGATTGGTGAAATATCGGCGCAGGATGGCGGCCTCGTCCTCGGTGAATTCCTCGGGCGCGTAGACCGTCACGGGAGGGAACGCTAGTTGGTGGAGCCCTCTCGGTGGCGGACACGCCATCCGGACCGCATTCGGCCCGATCAAGTGATCACATGACGTCGATGGACTCGATGCGGGCGAACTCCTGTCGGGCTCGATCCCGCACCGTGGCGTCCTGCCAGATGTCGAGCACGGTCATGGCCAGAGCCGTTGCTCCGGTCACCACGGCCTCATCGGCGCTCTCGGAACGAGCGAAGGAGGCGAACTCCTCGGTGTGAATGGGAACGCCGTCGGGAGCGATCTTGATCATCGGGTGGATCGATGGCATCAGGTAGGAAACGTTGCCCATGTCGGTCGATCCCACCACCCGACGCCCGGTGACATCGGGGTCCTGAACGGTCCGACCGAGGTCGGCCATGTGCCGGGCGAAAACGTCGCAGAGAACGGTGTTGTCGCGAACATCGGCGTAGGCGTGGTCGTCCCAAGTCGCCTCCAGCGAACATCCGCAGGCCTGTGCGGCACCTTCGAGACAGGCCATCACCCTGTTCTTCAAGGGCTGCAGCGAGGCCAAGGTGTCGGAACGGACGTACCAGGTGGCCGCCGCCCGGCGCGGCACGATGTTGGGCTTCTCGCCGGCTTCGGTGAAGATTCCGTGGATTCGCTCGGACGGACGGATGTGCTGACGCAAGGCCGCCACGTTCATGTATCCGAGAACGGCGGCGTCCAGGGCATTTCGCCCCTCCCACGGTGCAGCCGCAGCATGCGCGGCGCGACCTTCATAGGTCACGTCCATGGTGTGAATGGCGATCGAGGACATGCGCACCAGATCGGCATCGGCGGGGTGGATCATGAGCGCTGCTTCACCGGTCCGGAAGGCTCCGTTGCGGGCCAGAGCGATCTTTCCTCCTCCCCCCTCTTCGGCCGGAGTGCCCAGCATCCGTACCGTCGCTCCGAGATCCCGAGCAAGGGCGCCAGCGGCCAATCCGGCACCCAGTCCAGCCGCGGCGATGACATTGTGTCCGCACCCGTGGCCGATCCCAGGGAGGGCGTCGTACTCGAGAAGAACCAGAACCTCCGGACCGGAATCTCCGAACACTGCTTCGAACGCGGTTGGCACTCCGTAGGCACCTGGAGTCAGGCGCGCTTGCGGAGCCAAGTCGCGTACGGCCTGCACCAAGGTGTCGTGAGCGAAGAACTCCTCGAAGTTCAGCTCGGGAAAGTCGTGGATGGCGTGGCTCACCGACACCAGACGTTCGGCAATCTGCCCGACACGGTCGGTGACATCGGAGATCATGTCGTCACCGTAGTCGTCTTCAGAACCAGATTCGGAGCGAGTCGGGATGGATGGTGATGGAAACATTTTCGGCATCGCCACTGTCGCGCCCATCCAGGATCAATCTGCCCGGTCTCCCCGGACTCCAGGATGCGCCGACGGATTCGGTGCGGATGGAGGGATGCGGCAGATGAGTGCCGGTAGCCAAGCGGTGGCGCAATTGCCGTCGCTGGCGCCACGACATCGTCTCTTCCACTGTCAAGATGTCGAAGCGTCCATCATTGGGGTGGCTGCGGGGCGCAACATCGAACGAACCGAGGTATTGCGCGTTCATGGCATAGCAGATGTCGCCTGGATGAAGACTCCGGCGTCGGCGGCCGAGTCGGATGACGGCGTGAGCGAACACCGGGCGTTCTTCCGGGGTGCCACCGTCGACCCAGGACACCTGGAGACAATCCACCGAGACGACGGTGCGCGCGCCATCGAGGTCGGCGGGAGAGGGTTCCGAAGAGGAACCGCCGAGAGTGCGCCACATGTCGCCACCGGTGAGGAGGAACTCGCGACAACCGTTCCGAACGAGGTCGGCCGCCTGAGCATCGCTCGCGGCTCGGGCCAAGTCGACTGGAGGGATCGCCCGTTCACCCCAGGATTCTCCCCGGCGAATGGTCACGACCACTTCCTCATTCGGTGATGGTCAGTCATCGGAGTCCTCCATTGCCGACGAGGCCGCCACGACGCCACGCCGCAAGAGTTCTGCTGCCTGCTCGGCACAACGGCGCGTCTCGGGGATCGGGGCGATCAGAGCCACCTGACGGGTGAGATCGATCAACTGCTTCATGGTCCGCACGAAATCGCCTCCCGAGAGTTCCTCGGTCTCCACCACTTCGGCGAACTCCTCCCC
The DNA here is from genome assembly GCA_049444115.1 of Ilumatobacteraceae bacterium. Taxonomy (GTDB): domain Bacteria; phylum Actinomycetota; class Acidimicrobiia; order Acidimicrobiales; family Ilumatobacteraceae; genus Casp-actino8. The sequence continues at coordinate 3,896 of JBMTPW010000103.1, forward strand.
CATGGCCCAGGCGTAAGCGATGGCGACATAGGTGGGATCGGGAGAACGATGCACCGTCAAATTGCCGTCGTGTTCGACGAGACGGAGTTCCCGACTGGTGGCTTCGATACGACGCCAGCGTTTGCGGGCTTCCGGGGAGGGGAACCAGGGTTCGGGTGGGGCTTCGCTGCTGCGGTGTTCGTAGACGAAAGTGGACAAGAGTCCGGCGAAAGTGGACGGATCGAGACCGTCGAGATGTCCGCGATTCAAGCACTCGGCCACCAACAGGTCGCTTTCGTGGAACGTCCGCGCCAGCACCCTTCCCTTCTCGGTGAGAGACCAATCGTGGACGTAGTTCCAGGTTTCGAGAATGTTCAACACGTCGTCGAATTGTCGGGAAATGGACGAACTGCGACTCTGGACCTGAGTCGAGAGGCGAGCGATGTCGGCGCGAACACGATCGGCTTCGTCGGCGGCCGCGAGCCGGGCGGTGAGGTCGGGATCGGCACGTAGCCGTTCGATCTCGCGAGCGATCTCGGACTCGTCGACGCCCCTTGGTTCGCCCGGGTGGCCCGGTGCGGGTTCCTTGGTGCCAGGGGTCCTGCGGCTCGTGCGTACGATCCGGTCGGCCACCTTCTTCTGGAAGTCTTGCCTGGTGGGCGTATATGGCCGCGGGATGTCGATGGTGGCCAGCACCATTGGGGGATCGGCGAAATCTCGTGCCGTGAGGTCGTAGAGCGATCGCTTGGCCGTGAGCACCGACACTTTGGTGCCGCCGCTGCGCATGGCCGTGGCCAGCACGGCTGCTCGACCCGAGAACTTTCCATTGTCCACATGGATCACCGCCCCGGGACGAAGAGCGGTCAAGGCTTCTTCGATGAGGACCTCCGAGCGCCGTTCGGCACGTTCTCGAACGGCCCGTCGGTACACCTCGATGTCTCCATACGGACTGTGGGCGCGTTCGAGGAGATCTTCCAGTTCCAGCTGCCGCCGTTCGGCGCGAGCTTCGAAGCGGACCACGTCGCGATCGCTCTGATACTGCGCGAGCGAGAGGTTCAACAGATGACGGGCCTGTTCACGGGTATAGGAACGGATGAGATTGGCAGCCATGTTGTAGGTGGGTCGGAACGACGAGGTGAGGCGGTAGCTGCGGCTGGTCGCCAGCCCGACCACCTGTTCGAACCGCACGAACGGATTCCAGAGGACGACGGCATGACCGCGTTCGTCGAGGCCGCGACGCCCGGCGCGGCCGGTCAGTTGGGTGAATTGTCCCGGGGTGAGGAATTCGTGGTGGTCACCGGTGAACTTGGTGAGCTTCTCGATCACGACCGAGCGGGCCGGCATGTTGATCCCGACCGCCAGGGTTTCGGTGGCGAAGACGACCTTGATCAGGCCTTCGACGAAGCACTTCTCCACTGCTTCTTTGAAGGGCGGGATCATGCCGGCGTGGTGAGTGGCGATTCCGGCCGCCAGTTGCTCGGCGAAACGCCCGAACCCGAGCACGTCCAGATCATCGGCTTCGAGTCCGGCGGTGTGGTCCTCGATGATGGTGGCGATGCGGGAACGCTCGAACGGAGTGGTGAGACGGAGGCCTCCCGACAGACAACTGTGAGCGGCTTCTTCGCAGGCCTGACGACTGAAGATGAAGAAGATGGCCGGCAGCAGGTCCTCACGTCGCAGGCGCTCGACCACGTCCAACCGACGTGGCGTCTGTAGCGCGTACCGCAGGCGCGTGCGTCCTCCGCCGCGGCCGCGCGCCACGCGAACGTGTTCCTCGAGTCGAACCATCGTCGGATTGGGCCGTCCGGACACGAGTACCGGAAGGAAGTGCTCCTCGTCCCGACCCTTCTCGCCCACCATGATGTGGTTCTCCAGGTCGACCGGTCGCTTCTCTTCCACGATGAAGCGGGTGGTCCCGCGTACCGTCGACATCCATTCGGCGACTTCGGCGACGTTGGAGACGGTCGCGCTCAAGCAGACCAGTTGAATGTGATGAGGCAGGTGGATGATCACCTCCTCCCAAACCGGACCGCGATAGGTGTCCTGGATGAAGTGCACTTCGTCGAGAACCACCGTGGCCAGATCCGACAGAGCGGGTGAACGGGCGTACATCATGTTGCGCAGCACTTCGGTGGTCATCACCACCACGGGCGCATCACCGTTGATGGAGTTGTCTCCGGTCAGCAGGCCAACGGATTCGCGACCGTGCACCCGCACCAGATCCTGATACTTCTGGTTCGAAAGGGCCTTGATGGGAGCGGTGTAGAAAGCCCGCCGCCGATCGGCCAAGGCGGCAGCGATGGCGTATTCGGCCACCACGGTCTTGCCGCTACCTGTCGGCGCGGCCACGATGATCGACTCGCCGTCGTCCACGACGTCGAGCGCCGCCAACTGGAATCGATCGAGGCCGAAGGAATACCGGGAGATCAGATCCTGGCGATCGGAGCGCATGTCAGATGGAGACTCTCCGCCGTGTGAGCAGGTGTCCGATGAGGACGGCGACGAAATACAGCAGGACGAGTGGAATGGCCAGGGCAACGAGGGTGATCGGGTCCCCCGACGGCGTGATCACCGCGGCCAGCACCACGATCGACACGATGGCGACGCGCCAGTTCTGGACGAGCTGCCGCGGACGCAGAACTCCAGCGAGTTGCAGGAAGACCAACAGCACCGGGAACTCGAATCCCACACCGAAGGCGGCGATCATCAGGGCCACCAGGCTCACGTACTTGGTGATCTGGTAGGCCTGCTGGACATCGGAACCCGACCAGCCGACCAGGAACTCCGGGCCCCGATCGAGGGTCTCGTAGGCGAGGAAGCCACCCACGACGAAGAGGAGCACCGAGGACATGACGAAGGGGATGGCGTAGCGCTTCTCCTTGGCGTGGAGAGCGGGAACCACGAATCTCCAGATCTGCCAGAGCACCACCGGCAGCGCCAGGATCAAGCCACCGTAGAGCGCGATGCGCAGACGGGCATTGAACCCGTCGAGGGGTCCGAGG
>JBMTPW010000104.1:0-6802 GCA_049444115.1 Ilumatobacteraceae bacterium
GCGGCGACCCCAGACCAACGGGTTCGTCTGGTTCGCCGGGGACTCGTGTTGCTCACCGTCGGCTATTTCCTCAACGAGGCCTGGCCCGGAACCATCCTGTTCTATTACGGCGCCTACTTCATCGTCGCGGCCTTCATCCATCAGCTGCGCACCCGTTCCCTCGTCGGCATCTCACTCGCAGCCACCGTGGCCGCGGTGGGCATCTCCTCCTGGCAGCGCATGCGTTTGGACGAGGGAGTGTCCACGGCCTGGTTGGACCCGGCCGAGATCGATTCGCTCCGAGACTTCCTCTTGCGCGTCTTTGTCGGGTACACCCATCCAATCCTTCCGTGGCTGACCTTCTTCTGTCTCGGCATGATCATCGGGCGCTCGTGGGCTCGGCTGAGCACCGCACCCCGACGGTTGGCCGTGGTGGCGCTGTTCGCCGTGGCGGGTTCGTACGTTGTGGCCACCGCAGCTCGAATCGCCGGACTGCGGGACAACGCCGTGATCCATACCGTCACGTCGATGCAACCGAACAGTCGTGGTCTGCTCTACGTGGTGAGCACTGCCGGAATCGCCGTTCTGGCGGTACTGACGCTGAACGGTCTGGCGACGAGATGTGCGTCGACCCGACCGGTCAGACATTTGCAGCGAGCCGGACAAATGACTCTCAGCCTCTATCTCCTCCACGTTCTCTACTTCTACGCAGTCGTGGAATGGTCCGAACTCGTCACGTCCACGGGCCTCGGGGCCGCTCTTCTCCTGGCCGGTACGTTCTGGATTCTGGCCATTGCTCTCGGTTCGTGGTGGCATCACCGCTTGGGTCGAGGACCCGCCGAACGTCTCTATCGTTGGCTGGGGGGCTGACCACCCTTGTTCTGATTCAGCTTTCGCCAGCCCACGGCAGCCGCTCCGATGAGTGGACTTTGGTCTCCCAACCTGGCGGGGACGATGCGGGCACCGCGCGAGTACGCAAGTTGGCAATGTCGATCGAGAGTCAATTGCGCGGCATGGAAGAAGGTGGGACCGAATCCGAGAGCCACCGATCCTCCGACCACCGCCAACCGCAGATCGAAGAAGTTGCACACACTGGCCACCGCCAATCCCACCATGTGCCCGGTGCGCTGCATGATGGCATAGGAAGGTTCGGTTGCCGATCGTCCCGAGATGGCCGCAATGGCCGTGCCCGAGGCCTCGGCCTCGAGACAACCTCGCGCTCCACATCCGCAACGGTTGCCCTGGGGATTGACGATGATGTGCCCGATGTGCCCGGCGTTACCCGTCGCCCCGTCGAGAAGTCGTCCGTCGAGAACGACGCCTCCCCCCACTCCCGTCGACACCACCATGCCAAGGAAGTTCGCTTCACCCCGGGCCGCCCCCAACCAACCTTCGGCCAGGGCGAAGGCTTTGGCATCGAGATCGCCGTAGACCGGTACCGGAACGATCTCGGCGAGACGCTCTCTCAACGGAAACCCCTTCCACGCGGGGATGTTGAGTGGCGAGATTGTTTCGCAGTCCGTGGCGATCGGTCCGGCCGAACCTACGCCCACCACCACCACTCGACCCCGATGTCGCTCGGCTGCTCGGTCCATCTGACGGACGATGAGCTGGTGCAGACTGGCGAAGAGATCGGCGGCATTCTTGTCGACATCGGTCCGCACGATCTCGCGGTCGATCAACTCACCGCGGCGGGTCACCAGTCCGACGGCCATCTTGGTCCCGCCGATGTCGATGGCCAGGGCCAGATCGCGAGCCGGAGTCTCGAGTTGCTCCAGATCGAAGGTCATTGCGGTCATGGTCGCCGATGCCGGTGTTCGCTCGTCCAACCGAGCAATTCAGTCGGCCACGCGACGAGCATCTTCGATGAGGTTGATCTGATAGAGAACCTCGTCGAGAGCATCGGCGGCGCTGATGGTGGAGTACCGGGGGGGATTGTCCGCACCACAGCAAGCCGGGACCGGTGCCAGCATCGTCCACGGCCGGGGGTGGCAGAACTGCACCACGCTGTATCGCTCACCTTCGAATCCCGGAGCAGCGATGACTCGGTGCCAACCCACCGGGAGGACACCATTTGTGAGCCGCTCGAGCATGATGCCGGTGTTGATGATGACCCTGCCGTCGGGAGGGACGGCATCCACCCATGCGCCCTCCACCTCCACTTGCAAACCGGGTGCCGAGGCCCGCGGGAGAGCCGTGATCAGATTGATGTCCCCGTGGGCTCCAGCCCAGATGTGACCACCTGCCGGAGCACCTTTCATCGACGGATAGCGAATGGCCCGCGTCAACGTCGGACCGTCGGTCACCATGTCATCGAAGAATGTCTCGTGACAGCCGATGCCGAGAGCAATGACCCGAAGGAAACGCTTCTGCAGATCGGCAATGGCATCATGGAACGCGTAGAGGACCTTGGAGATTCCAGGAACCGCAGCATCGGGCAGGAGTTGCTCGGGATACGAGCCCGGAAAACGTCGTCGCAACGGATGTCCGGACGGAATCGGCGACGACCAGTTGAGCATCTCCTTCCAATCCGGTTTGTCGCTGCTGGCGGCGGTCTCCACCAAAAGGCCCGTGTAACCGGTCTGGCCATGGGATCCGGGCGATACGAAAGAGGCCTTGGTTTCGTGATCGAGGGAGAAGAACTCGGCCAGCATGGCATACGCAGTATCGAGGAGGTCGTCGGACAGATCACTGCTGGTGTAGACGAAACCGGTGGCCAAACTGCGTCGGACTCCGTCCACGACCGCTTTCCTGGCCGTCCGGTCTCCCTGTTCGAAAGCCAGTAGATCGACGTCGAGAATCGAGTCACCCATGTCCGGAACGCTAACGGTCCCGGACTCCCGAACGGTGCGAACGACCTTTGGTCGTGACGGTCAACCCATGGCCTGAACGAGGTCGGCCCAGAGATCCTCGACGAACTCGATGCCCACGCTCATGCGAATCAGAGCAGGATCGACCCGCGCGTCACCGGGATACTTCTGGCGACGTTCGAGGGTCGTCTCCACCCCACCCAGACTGGTGGCCGGCACGATCAACCTCAACCGATCGCAGACGGCGTCGGCAGCCGCCGCTCCACCCGCCACGACGAAGCTGACCATCGGGCCGACCTGACGCACCCAGGTCACATCGCGATGCTGCGACAGCCGCTCGGCCAGTCGACAGGCGTTTTCGGTAGCGGCGCGGTAGCGCAGGGGCAAGGTTCGCAAACCCCGCAAGGCGAGAAAGGATTCCAGCGCTCCTGGTGTCGCTCCTTGCAGGGTGCGGGCCTGACGGAGCTCCGACAGCACATCCGAATTCCGCGCAATGGCCAATCCGAGCAGCAGATCACTGTGTCCACCGATGAACTTGGTGGCCGAGTGCATGACCACCGTCGCCCCGAAATCGAGAGGTTGCTGGGACACTGGCGAGGCGAAGGTCGAATCGACCACCGTGGCGACCCCGAACTCGGCGGCCAGGGCGCACAGTTCGGTCAGATCCGCTTCTTCGAGAGTTGGATTGGCCGGACTCTCCAACCACAGCACCGTGTCCCCGAGATCCGTCGTCCCTGATTCGTCTTTCGGGAATTCCCGAACCGTGGTCCTCAAGGTTTCGCGCACGTGATCAGGGGCGAACGAAGCAAGGAAACGAATGTCGACCTGCCCACGTTCTTCTTGGGCTTGAAGAAGTGCCCGCACCCCGAGGTAACTGACCTCGGGAATCAGGATCACCCGTGGTCGGAGAGCGAAGACGATGGCATGGGCCGCTGCGAGACCACTGGCGAACGACACGCACTGGCCGCCCTCCAGTGCTCCGATCGCATCCTCCAATGCTTCCCAGGTGCGCGTCCCATGAGTGCGGGCGTAGTCCGGACCGGCACGAAAATTGGAGGCCAGGACGAGCGGCTCGTTCAACGGTTGTCCGCTGCCGGTCGGACGACCGGCCACCACCGCCACGGTGTCGATGGCCAGCGGTCGTTCGCTTGCGTGGTCGGACGTCGGTTCACGCGTCATGCTGGACGAACACCTCCGGATATCCGCCAGTGTGAATGAACACCACGTCGTCGTCGGAGGTCCACTCGCCGGCTCGGTCCAATCCGAGAAGCCCGGCAAACCCTTTGGACGTGTACACGTCATCGAGAACTAGTGCACCGTTCTCCGCTCCCCAAGTACGAGCGGCGCGTGATTCCTCGGTCGGCACGGCGTAATCGGGGCCGAGCCATGTCGATTCGACGCGTACGCTCCCGATCGCTCCTTCGAGACCGGCCAGATCCAGCGTGGCCTGGGCCAGTTCGGCGATATCGGGCATTCCGGCCACCACGCCTTTGGCGACGCCGATGGCGATCACCGCGGGGATGCGCGTGTCGGGATGGCGATGATGCCACCAGGACCGGCCGGCCACCAGCCCGGCATGGGTTCCACCACTCGATGACGTCACCACGACAGCCTTCGGGGTGATCCCCACCTGCGCGAACTGCTCCATCATCTCCTCGAAGGCCAGTACGTAGCCGAGGGCGCCCACCGGTGTCGAACCCCCGATGGGAATCGAATACGGGCGCAGGCCCTGAGCGGTCAACTCATTGGTGAGATCTTCGCGGGCGATTTCCAGTACTCCCCATTGGGACGGCTCCGCGCCGGTGAAGTGTTGATGGGCTCCGAGCAGATCCGACAACAGTTGATTGCCTTCGTACCGCGCCGGCCGCGTCCCCGACAGGATCAGATGCGTCTCCATCCCGAGCAAGGCTCCGGCAGCGGCCGTCATCCGACAATGGTTCGACTGCCCTGCGCCAACGGTGATCAAGCAATTCGCTCCGACGTCCTGCGCAGCACCGCACAAGAACTCCAACTTGCGGGCCTTGTTTCCGCCGAGGGCCAATCCGGTCAGGTCGTCCCGTTTGATCCAGAGTCTCGCCCCACTCGGCAGGATCGGACCTTCCTCGAGCGGCGTGGGCAAAGTGGCCAAGCGCGACCGGGGGCGATTCCCCCACATCGTGATCGATCCCCGCGTACCCACGAGCGGAAGGCTATTGGCCCACGGACCAACCGGTGCCGGCGGGGATGGGGACACGTCGATTGCGCCAGAATGTTCCGGTGCCGACGACGGATTGGAATCCTCTCCTCCGCTCCGAATTCGACGAGCCCTATTGGCAGGATCTCCAGAACTTCGTCGCCGCCGAACGCCGCAAGGGCCCGGTCTACCCTCCGGAGCCCAACGTCTTCACCGCTCTGCACCTGACGTCGCACGCCGCCACCAAAGTGGTGATTCTGGGACAGGATCCGTACCACGGTCCGGGACAGGCCCACGGCCTGTGTTTTTCGGTCCGACCCGGTGTTCCAGTGCCACCGTCTCTGCGCAACATCTTCCAGGAACTGCACTCCGATCTCGGATGTCCGATTCCCGGACATGGCTGCCTCGAACAGTGGGCGCATCGAGGCGTTCTGCTCCTCAACACCACCCTGACCGTCGCCGGTGGACGAGCAGCTTCGCACCAAGGAAAGGGCTGGGAACGTTTCACCGACCGGGTCATCGCCTGCGTCAACGAGAAACAGGATCATGTGGTGTTCGTGCTCTGGGGCGCACCGTCACGCAGGAAGCGCAACCTCATCGACTCCGCTCGCCACACCATCATCGAGTCCGCTCATCCGTCCCCATTGTCGGCACACAATGGATTCTTCGGTTCCCGGCCGTTCTCCCGAGCGAACGTTGCGCTCGCGGAGCACGGCCAGGAACCCCTGGACTGGTGCCTCGCCGAATAGTTCAGCCGGCGGGACTCGGATAACTAGGTGGAGTCTCCTCCGGAGGCGGAGAGTCGTACACGCTCACCGCGCCGTCGCTGACGAACAGTCGATCCTCGCTGCCCCATTCACCGGGCAGATATCGCTTGCCACCATCGACGTAGACCAACATCCCGCGGCCGACCTTGCGAATCTCGTCCGGACCTTCCGCGTTCGGATCCCACCAGAACAAGGTGGCATCGTCGATCCCGTTGTAATCCGATTCGTCCCAGATGCCCTTGTCACCCCACGTCAACCACGGCTGGGTGATGGCCTTGACCGTTTCGAAACTTCGAATTGCCGCAGCAAGGTTTTCGGGAGTCAGGTTCGGGCCAGTGCTTTGGAGAGCCGAGAACAACAACTGGAATCCCGGCATGAACACTCCGATCGACTCGTTGGCCGGCGGCTCGTCACCAGTGAACCACTTGTACAAGGAATAGATGCCGCTGCTCTCTGGATCGAGGCGAGCCGCCAAACTGGTCACCCCGAAAGCGTGAGCCCACTGCGCTTGATCGTACGAGCGGCCGAATGCGGTCGTGTCGGTCAACGTGGCCGCCGCGACCAGCCATTCCGGGAAATACTCCTGAGCGGTGGCCTCCCGAGTGAAGTCGCGCGGCGCCACCGGATCGGTGGACAAGATGACCGTGGTCACTCCCGCCGCTTTCAACTTGGCGATGATCTGCGAAGCAGTTTGCTGAATGCTTCCCGGGTCGAGAACGTAGGGAAGGACTTCGGCTGGCTTGGCTCCGACGGCATCGAGTCGAGCCACCATTTGGTCGGCGAGAACCTTTGATTCCGAACTTCCTTCGACATAGACGTACCCGAACTTGCGAACCGTTTCGACGAACTCGTCACCGGCATGGAGCGCGGGTTTGCCGACCAATTGCTTTCCGATGAATTCGGCGACATGGACCTGTTTCTGGGCCGCACTGCCATCGATACCCCAGACATAGGGATCGCGTTCGGCGAACCATGCTGCGCTCCCACCCCCGCAGGAAATGCAGACGATCTGGCGGGCGGCGAGTTCATCGGCGAACGCGTTGGTGAGAGCGGGCCCCCCGACCACGGCGAAG
>JBMTPW010000105.1:0-6684 GCA_049444115.1 Ilumatobacteraceae bacterium
TAACTCATCACTTCAAGCCGATACTCGAATCGATGAACTCGTTGGTGTAGATGTCCTCAGCCTTGAGGTCGGCGGGAACCTTCAGACCAGCTGTACGCATCTGCTCGAGCACCTTGTCGGCACGTTCCAGGTCGAAGTTGCCCAGAGTGGAGTCAGGGCCGTTCCCGACGAGGCCCAATTCGAGCTGCGTCTTGGTGGAATACTCGGCCACACCCTCGCTGTACACCCAGAAGTCGGCGAACTTCTCGACCGCATCGATGATGATGGCATTGGCCCGCGCCCCGTCCTGGACGAAATCGATGGCGGCCTGCTGGACGATCGGAACGAACTTGCTCAGGCAAGACGAGAGTTCTTCCTTGTCATCGGCCCGAATCGCCAATGGAGCGGCGTAGATCTCGAAACCAGCGTCATGGATGAGCTGGTAGGCCACATCCTTGCCCCAGTCGGTGAACTCGTTCTTGTACTGGTAGGGCTCGGCGGAAGCGAATCCCTGCTGAGCGATCTTGCCACCCTCGGCGATGAATCGGGCCGGCGAGCCGTCGTATGACGGATCGATCTGATCCTTGCTCACCACTCCTTCGGCGACGAAGACGTCGAGATAGGAGCCACCAGCGAAGACGTTCATGGTGATCCCGGCCTTACCGAGATCGGCGATCGTCTTCACATCCGGGTAGGTCTCCGGGTCCCACATGATGATCTGCGGGTTGATTTCCAACGGCGCGACCACTGCGAGCGTCTTGATGCTCTCGTAGTTGAAAGCCGCGTCATCGGTGCTGATGTAGCCAAGCGTGATGCTGTCGTCGGTGGCCATGGTGGTCGACACTGGCGAGAAGCCGATTGCCGGTCCACCGGTCCGCACCTCGATGTCCACTCCGGTGTCATTGCCTTCACTGTCGACCAGACTTCCCTTGACGATCTTCTTCTCGGTGTCGACGGTGTAGTCGGCTCCCACCATCTGGTAGAGCGCACCGTGTTCGGACTCCGGGAACCAGTCGGTTTGGATCACGATGGTCGCGGGACAGTCGGCAGACAAGGAGCCTTCGCCCCCGCTGCTTCCATCGCCGCTGCCACTGTCTCCATCATCCCCGCCACAGGCGGCGACGATCAGTGCCACGGCGGCCACGGCGCCAAGACGGGCCAGCCGCGTCCGTGACGATTTCGGACTCTTGAACATGAAAATTCCTCCCCTGTCGTTTCCCACAGCGTGGGATGCCCGAACCCTAGTCGCGTCGGAAAGGCCTGCGAACGCCTCCCGCGGCCTCCCCGGAAGGTTTAACAAAAAGGAAATGTTGCCCGGTCGGATTGGACCCTTTCGGCCCGATGAGGGCTGCACTAGGCTCTGGCGGCGTTCGCCAGTCCGTTCAGCGTTCGCCCGACGTCATCTGGAGCGAGAAGAGTTCACCCGTGCCGGCATTGTCCTTCCGAAATATATCCATGCGTTTCCCGGACGGGACCGAGGCGCTCTCCGACGTTTCCTTCGACGTCGACAAGGGAGAGTTCGTCACCATCGTCGGACCATCGGGCTGTGGCAAGTCCACCTTGCTGAAGATCGCTTCAGGTCTTCTCACGGCCACTGCTGGAACCGTCGACGTCGACCCGCGGGGCATCGGCTACGTCTTCCAGGACGCAACCTTGCTCCCCTGGAGGACGGTGTGGCGCAACGTCGAACTCCTGGCAGAGCTGCACGGCATCGACAAGTCCGAACGCGACACCCTGGTTCGCGATGCCATCGACTTGGTCGGTCTTTCAGGTTTCGAGCACCACTATCCGAAGTCCCTCTCCGGTGGAATGAAGATGCGCGCCTCGCTCGCCCGCACCATGACGCTCAAGCCACCACTGTTCCTATTCGACGAACCGTTCGGGGCTGTCGACGAGATCACCCGCGAACGACTGAACGAAGAAACCCTTCGGTTGTTCACCCAAGAGCGCTTCGCCGGCCTCTTCATCACCCACTCCATCAGCGAGGCGGTTTTCCTCTCCACCAAGGTCTACGTGATGTCGGCTCGTCCCGGACGTCTGGTGGCCTCCTTCGATGTTCCGTTCGACTATCCGCGTCAACCGGACTTCCGCTTCCACCCCGACTTCGCTCGAATTTCGGCCGAAGTCAGCCAGGCACTACGCGGAGCCCATTCATGAACACCACCTCCAGTCGTCTGCGCACCTCGTTTCGGGCTGCATTTCCACCCGTCGGGACCGGCTTCCTCATTCTCGGAATCTGGTACTTCATCAGTTATGTGATTCTCGATCCCAAACGCCGCGTCTTGTTGCGACCACCGCACGAGGTGTGGAGCGTCGGATTCGCCGACGGCGACAACTTCTCCGAGATGATGACCGGTCTGTGGTCCACGAGCAAGACCGCCTTCTGGGGACTCCTGATCGCCATCCTGGCGGGCTTTCTGCTGGCCATCATCATGAGTCAGGCCAAGTTCGTCGAACGGGCGATCTTTCCGTATGCCGTGGTCCTTCAGGCCATTCCGATTCTGGCGATCGTTCCGCTGATCGGATTCTGGTTCGGATACGGATTCATGCCGCGGGTGTTCATCTGCGTCATCATCTCGTTGTTCCCGATCATCGTGAACACCTTGTTCGGCCTGCTCTCGGCCGATGCCGGGATGCACGATCTCTTGACCCTTCATCAGGCCGGTCGCTGGACGCGCCTGCGCAAACTCATGTTTCCTGCCGCCCTTCCGGCGATCTTCGCCGGATTGCGGATCTCGGCGGGACTCTCGGTCATCGGAGCCATCGTGGGTGACTTCTACTTCGGCCAAGGCGAGGTGGGCATCGGTCAGTTGCTGAAGCGCTATGCAGCTCGTATCGAGGGCGAGCAGTTGCTGGCAGCGGTGATCGTCTCGAGTGCTCTCGGGGTCCTGGTTTTCGGACTTTTCGGATGGTTGGCCAATCGGGTGGTGGGTCGTTGGGCGGTCGACACCCGCGGCGACTGATCAGCCGTTCAGGGATACTGCTGACGGATCCGGCGAAGGGTCGGAACGATCTCCCGGTAGGCGGCCCACATCGAGGGGGCCGGAGCGGGGAGATCGGCTGCCACCAGGCGATGCAAGTCCGGAAGCCGGTGGTAGGGCACCGCTGGGAACATGTGGTGTTCCAGGTGGTAGTTCATGTTCGAATACAGGAATCGAAGGATCGGGTTCATCATCACCGTGCGGGTATTCGAACGATGATCGAGGACGTCTTCGTCCAGACCGGCGTGTTGGGTGATTCCGGTGAGCATCATCAGCCAACGGCCATAGAACGACGGTAGACCAACCAGCATCACGGGCAGCCAGGAACCGCTCAGAACCGAGGCGAGGATCACGCCGACCCAAACAATGGCGTGGACGCGGCCCCAAAAAATGGCGCGCCGGGTTTCCCGAGGCGGGAGGTACGTGGCCACATCGGCCGGGACTCGACCGATGACGTTGAGTGCATACTTGGTGAACTCCTTGCGAGCACTCAAGAGCCCGAAGAATTCTGCGGCGATCTTCCACCGTGGAAGTGGGCGAGGAAAGGCGATCTCCGGATCACGACCCACGATGATGGTCTCGCTGTGGTGGCGGTTGTGACTCCAGCGCCACGACACCGGCTCGCGCAGGTCCATGAAGGACGCCAGGTGATAGACGATCTCGTTCATTCGTTTCGCAGCGAAGGCGGTTCGATGCCCGCATTCGTGCCACCGTGCATCACTGGCCGAACCGTAGAGCACGCCGTACACGAGTGCTGCAGGAATGGTCCACCAGGACATCCAAGTCGACACCAGCCAGAAGCCACTGGCGACCAGCAATGCGATCCAGATGACCAGATCTCGCGCCGCTCGGCCGTTGGTGCGCGTCATCAGCGCCAACATGGCCGAGCGATCCACGGGGGATTTGTACCAATCGCCGCCAGCAAGACCTTTCTCGAGGGCTGCGGAACCCTCTGGTCCGGTCAGGCTGTAGTCGCGTCGCAGGCTCGTCGTATCCAAGAGATCTCCTCGATGTCGGCAGTGCCAGGGGTACTTTACGGTGAGTCCTCGGCGGGAGTCAGACTCTGACTACCGTTCATTCATGGTCATCGAGTGGCTGACGTTCGCCGTACCGCAGTCGGAGCAGGAGAATTGGCTGGCCATCGAGGAATCGGTCTGGAGCCGGTTCCTCGAAACGCAGCCTGGATTCCTGCGGAAGGAGATCTGGATCGAGGAGGGTGCACCCGATCTCGTCCATGCGGTCATTTGGTGGGAGAGTACCGAGCTTTGGAAACGCATCACTCCCGATCAAGTGGCCGAGGTGGATGCGCGAATGGGGGATGCCTGGCGGAACTGCACGATGCGGGTCTTCGACGTCCGGCGTCAGTGCTGAGCGGATTCTTCCGCAAGCGGAATCAGAACCTCACAGGCCCGAGGGACCAGGTTCCGCAGAGGTTCCCGATCCACCAGAGCCAATCCGATCGAGGTGGGCCGATGGTCGCGAACGAGTGCCCGCAAGACCTGCGCTACGTCGGACGGCGAACCCTGCAGACTGCGGTGGTCGGCTCGACCCTCGAAGAAGACCGACTGGTAGAGAGCCACTTCGATCGGGCGATGCGATCTAGCATCGGCGACCACCCGAGGTATCTCCGCGGCGGTGAGACCCGACAAGAACACCCCGTCGGCCAACCGCGACGCCAATCGATTCAGTTGCGGTCCTCGTGCACCGACGAATTGCCGAATGGGGCGCGGGGGTGCAGCGTGGGACGGGGGCGAGTAGTCCGGAATCGACGTCCCGGTCATCACGGCCCGTCCGACGACCAAGGCATCGCGGACCACCCCCACCGGGCGAGAACTCGACAGCCCGAACGGACCGAGCGACTCGTGTCCGCCGACTCCCCATCCGAGAATCACCCGACCATCGCTCAGTTCGTCGATGGTCATGGCCGTCGACATCACTGCGCCGGGATGCCGCAACAGCGGACTGGTGATCCCCACGGCCAGGGTGATCCGCTTCGTCTCCCTCGCCGCAGCGGCCAGGATGACCAATGGATCCCGGGCCACACCCTCATCGGCGATCCACACTTCATCGATGCCTGCGGCATCGAGACGTACCACAGCCTCGAGCAATTCATCGGCTGGCGCAACGGGATACAACCAGACACCGGTGCGCACCGACCTACCATGGCACAGCAGGAGGTACGCCATGAACTCGCCCCATGATCGACTCGTGCTGACTCGTGCTCGCCTCCCGCAAGGAGACGGTTCGGCGTCGAGCTTGATGGACATCACCGTTGTCGATGGCACCGTCACGTCGATCCTGCCGCACGGACAGGCTCCCAGCGCCGCATCGGAAGAGTTCCGCCACGACGATCTCGACGGGGCCTTGGTGCTGGCCGGTCTCGTCGAGCCTCATGCTCATCTCGACAAGGCGCTGACCGCCGCCGTCGTCCCCAATCCGGCCGGCGACCTCATGGGCGCCATCGAGGCCTGGGTGGCCGCCGAAGAACGCGGCGTCTTCGACCTCGAGTCCATGACCGACCGGGCGATCGACGCCCTGCACCGTCTCATGGCCAACGGGGTGACCGCAGTGCGAACTCACGTCAACGTGGGAGCGAGCGATCCCGATTACATGCACCTACGGGCCGTGCGGGCTGCTCGTGAACGAGTGGGGTCGATGGTGGATGTACAGATCGTCGCGCTCATGCATTCTCCTTTGGCAGGCGTTGACGGTGCGCCCAACCGCGAGGCCCTCATCGGGGCCTTGGAGATCGGCGTCGATCTCATCGGCGGCTGTCCTCATCTCGAGGTCGACGGCCCGGGCATGATCGCGGTGGCCTGCGAAATGGCTCTGCAGGCCGGAGTGGGGCTCGATCTGCACGTGGACGAGACACTGGATCCGAACATGCTCACCTTGCGCGACTACTGCCGACACGTGGAAGAAATGGGATTCAGCCAGCCGGTTTCGGCGAGTCATTGCGTGAGTTTGTCCATGCAACCCCCGCAGGTCCAAGAGGACATCGCTGCGCTGGCGGCGCGCTCCGGCGTGGCCATCATCGCCCTGCCGCAGACGAACCTCTTCCTGCAAGGTCGGGATCATCCACGGGCGATGCCCAGGGGGATCACCCCGGTGGAGACCCTGCACCGTCACGGAGTTCGGGTGGCCGCCGGCGGGGACAACGTGCAGGATCCCTTCAACCCCGTCGGGCGCAGTGATCCGTTGGAAACAGCGGCGCTGATGATCATGGCTGCGCATCAGTCGCCGGCGCGGGCACTCGCTTTGGTGAGCGACGACGCCCGCTCGGTCCTCGGCCTCCCACCTGCGGGACCTCGGGTCGGAGCGGTGGCCGACCTGGTGGCGTTACCCGCCGAGTCGCTCCGGCAAGCGATCGCCGATGCACCTGCGGCTCGGCGGACGTATCGACGCGGTCGGCTGACGGCGGTCACAGAGATCACCCGCACCTTCGTCGGTCTCGATCCGGAGTCCACTGGTACAGTCGGCCGATAGCGACGGGAGGTGTCGATGAAGGTTGGAGCTTTCTTCTTCGGTGGGGTCGAAATGGATGATGCGGGCGCCGGACTGCCAGCACCCCTCGACCGCCGGTATTCGAACGAGCACATGTGGAAGGCCACCCTCGATTACGTGAATTCGGCGATCGAGGCCGACCGGCTGGGTTTCGAATCGTTCTGGACCACCGAACATCACTTCCAGTACGAGGGGTACGAAGTCATCCCCAATGGTTTGC
>JBMTPW010000106.1:0-6628 GCA_049444115.1 Ilumatobacteraceae bacterium
GCGTCTCGGCTTCCTGGTGGCGATTGCTGGTCTCTTCGGCTGGATGGCCTCGATGGGAGCCATCTGGTGGGCTTACGGAATTGGTCTCCAGGGACAATTGCCCAGTTGGCAGCCGTCGGATCCGTTCGCCATCGTGCGCGATGGACGGCAATTGATCGACGCCGAGGTGATCGGGGAACCGGTGTCCGTTGCAGCCGAGGCGAGTTTCTCCGAGGTCGCCGTGGCGACGTCATCGGCGTTGGTGGCCGAAGGATGGAATCGTCTGGCGGAAGACGACCAGGGTCGCGGTCAGGCCATCGCTGCGGCTGACGAGATCATCCAGGTGGAAGCCGAACTCTATGCCGCCGGCGAGTACGAGGCGGTGTCGGTGTTCGAGCGCGGTGGAGAGCGCTATCCGAAGATTGGCGAGGAGATCGACTTCTTGGCCTTCTTCCACAAACCCAAATACGCAGTGGTCGAGATCGCCCCCGTCGTGCCGCAGCGAGCCGAGCCCGGTCGAGCTCCGGCGCGTCCGGTGATCGACGAATCACAGCCCCATCAGTACGTGATCATGGTCCGCGATCTCGGAAGCCAGCGTCAGCCGGCGGCCTTCATCACCATCGGCTCGACGTTGATCTTCTTGGTCTCGTGCTGGATGCTGCACCGCCGCGACAAGGTGGTTCGCGCTCACGTATCCGGTCGACTCGTTCCCGCCAAGGCCTGACATGGGCCAGTACCTGCCGGTCATCGTCCTTCTGGTACTGGCTGTTCTCTTCGGCGCACTGAGTTTCGTGGCCTCCACATTGTTGGCTCCGAATCGCCCGTCGGTGGCCAAGGAAGCCCCGTACGAATGCGGGATCGTTCCCAGCCGCGAACCACCGGAGCGCTTCCCGGTGAGCTTCTACATCGTGGCCATGCTCTTCGTGATGTTCGACATCGAGTTGGTCTTCATCTATCCCTATGCGGTCAGTCGCGGTGAACTGGGTGCTTTCGCCTTCTGGGAGATGCTGGCTTTCAGCGCGGTGTTCTTTCTTGCCTTCGTCTACGTCGTGGCCCGAGGTGCATTGGACTGGGGTCCGGTGTCCAAGGCGCGTCGTTTGGTCGAAGGAGTGGCGGCTGACCGCACATCGTCGTCCACCATTCGGCGCGTGGGTCTCGACGGTCGTCTCGACGCCAGTCCTGCCGATTCCGATCAGGCAGCCTGAGCAACGGAGGTACCAACGTGAGTGTCGTGCGCAATGTTCTCGATGATGGACTGAGCGGGCTCGATCACAACATCGTGACCGGCCGGATCGAGGATCTGGTCAAATGGGCTCGTAGTCGCTCGAGTTGGGGAGCCACCTTCGGCTTGGCGTGTTGCGCCATCGAAATGATGGGCACCGGCGGTCCGCACTACGACATCGCCCGATTCGGGATGGAGGTCTTCCGAGCGTCACCGCGTCAGGCCGACATCATGATCGTGGCCGGTCGCGTGAGCCAGAAGATGGCACCGGTTCTGCGTCAGGTGTACGACCAGATGATGGAACCGAAGTGGGTCATCTCCATGGGCGTGTGCGCCTCCTCGGGTGGCATGTTCAACAACTACGCCATCGTCCAAGGCGTGGATCAGATCGTGCCGGTGGACGTGTACGCCCCCGGCTGCCCTCCGACACCGGAGACCCTCATCCACGCCATCGAAACCCTGCACCAGAAGATCGAAGACGGTGAACTGCTGCGTCGTCGCCAGGTCACCGGAGCCGGAGCGAATGTCCACATCACCGAGGTTCCGGCGCAGGCTGCACCGGTGCAGTTGAGCGCCGCTCGGGTCTGACGGGAGCACTGCGATGAGCGAGCACAGTGGCGCGAACGATGATCAGGATTCCGGCAACCGGCAGTCCGATGGAGGTCGAGAGTTGCACGGGTGCCCAGTCACGGACTCGCGCGGCCAAGTCGTGGTCCATCCGAGTCGCGACCAGTACGTCGGTCTCTTGAAGAAACTGCTCGACGACGGCTACGCGCTCTGCTCCGATCTCACCGCCGTCGACTACCTCACGCATCCGGGACGACCCTTGCCCCCCGGTGTCGCCCCGGAACGCTTCGAAGTGGTGCTGAATCTCACATCCATCACCACTCGCAGTCGCCTCCGGGTGCGCGTGCAGGTCCCCGAATCCGACGCGATGCTGCCCACGGCCTTCGATCTCTGGCCCGGTACCGAAGCCATGGAGCGCGAGGTCTTCGACATGTTCGGGATCGCCTTCGCCGGCCATCCGGATCTGACCCGCATCCTCATGCCCGAGGATTGGGACGGACACCCCCTGCGGAAGGATTATGAAGTGGGTCGCATACCGGTGCAGTTCAAGGGATCCCACGCATGACCAGCCTCGACAACGTTCGCCAGACAAGTGAAGGCGCGCAGGAAATGCGTCCCCGCAGTGAACTCGGCGCAAAGGAACTGATGCGCGAGGTCGGTGCGGTGCTGCGCCTGTCCGAAAAGGAAGCCGCAGCCCTGGGCGAGATTCCGGCCGATCCCGATGACGACCAGACGATGATCATCAATATGGGACCGCAGCATCCGAGCACCCATGGTGTTCTGCGGCTCATGCTGGAACTCCAGGGAGAGACCGTTCTGCGCTGCAAGCCGATCATCGGCTACCTCCACACCGGGATGGAGAAGACCGGTGAAGAACTGACCTACTTGCAGGGCGGTACCAACGTCACCCGCATGGATTACCTCAGTCCGCTCAACAACGAGCTGGTGTTCTCCTTGGCGGTCGAAAAGTTGCTCGGTATCGATGAGGACATTCCGCAGCGGGCCGTCTGGATGCGGATGTTGCTGTCGGAGATGAACCGCATCAGCAGTCACCTGTTGTTCCTGGCCACCAACGGGATGGACCTCGGCGCGGTGTCGATGATGCTCTACGGCTGGCGCGAGCGCGAAGAGGTGTTGCGCTTCTTCCAGAAGGTCACCGGTTTGCGGATGAATCACAACTTCATCCGTCCCGGAGGTTTGGCCGCCGATCTGCCGGCGGGATGGCGCGATGACGTATTGGCGATCCTCGAGATGTTGCCCGGACGGCTCGAGGAATACGACATCCTCATGACCAACCAGCCCATCTGGCGCGAACGTCTGCAGGGTGTGGGCGTCATCACGCCCGACGAGGCCCTGGCTCTCGGTGCGAGCGGACCGATTCTCCGTTCCACGGGTGTGGCCTGGGACCTGCGGCGTGATCAGCCCTACATGAAGTACGAGCAACTCGAGTTCGACGTCATCGTCGGAACCTACGGTGATGCCTTCGATCGCTACGCCATTCGCCTGAACGAGATTCGCGAATCCATTCGCATCGTGTACCAGATCCTGGACCACATGCCTTCGGGTGACTATCGCATCCAGAACAAGAAGGTGACCCCGCCGCCGCGGGCCCGCATCGACGAATCGATGGAAGCTCTGATCCATCACTTCAAGATCTTCACCGAAGGTTTCAAGGTTCCCGAGGGCGAGGTGTACGTGGCCATCGAGAGTCCCCGTGGCGAGATCGGCTGCTACATCGTCAGCGACGGCGGTCCGAAGCCCTATCGCTTGCACATGCGGGCGCCGAGTTTCGTGAACATCCAGACCCTGCCCCACATGATGCGCGGAGGCATGGTGGCCGATGCCGTGGCCGTCATCTCCTCGATCGATCCGGTGCTCGGAGAGGTGGACCGCTGATGGCTCGACTTTCCGAAGACAATGTGCGTCTGGCCAAGGAGATCATTGGACGGTACCCGCGACCGCGCTCGGCGATGATCCCACTGCTGCATCTGGCCCAGCAACAAGATGGCTACGTGACCAACGCGGCCATGGTGCACATCGGCGAACTGGTGGGTGCCACCTCGGCCGAGGTCTATGGCACCGCCTCGTTCTACGAAATGTTCAAGTTCGAACCGGTGGGCAAGTACTTGATCAACATCTGCGGAACCTTGTCCTGCGCGCTGATGGGTGCCGAGGAACTGATGCATCACGCCGAGGAGTCGCTCGGGGTGAAGATCGGCGGCACCACCAGCGATGGTCTCTTCACCTTGGAGCGCGCCGAATGTCAGGCGGCCTGCACCGAAGCACCGTGCCTGCAGGTCAACTATCGCTATCGATTCCGCGTCACCTCGGCGGACTTCGATGGACTGGTGAACGACTTGCGCGCCGGACGCCTGAACGATGAGATCCCGGCGCACGGCACGTTGGCCCGGATGCGTCAGCACATTCCTGCCGATCGGGGAGTGGGTGCGGTTCCTCCTGAAGAGGCCACCACCGCTCCGGTCTGGTTGGACGGAAAGGCGGCGCTGTGACCGGTACGTACGCTCATGCCCCGGGCTTCATTGCCGGATCGCGACCCAGGATCGTGACGGCGCGCTTCGAATACGAGGACTCCCACACGTTGTCGCGCTACCTGGCCACCGACGGATACCAAGGTCTGCGGGCGGCGTTGTCCCGTCCGGCTCCGGCGGTGCACGACGAAGTCAGGAACGCCACCATCCTTGGACGTGGCGGTGCCGGTTTCCCGGCCGGGACCAAGTGGGGTCTCACGCCCGCCGAGAAGTATCCCCGCTACTTGGTGGTGAACGGTGACGAGAGCGAACCGGGCACCTACAAGGACCGCCTGCTGATGGAGCGCGATCCACATCAGTTGATCGAAGGGTGTCTCATCGCTTGTTATGCGGCCGGACTGTCGCAGTGCTTCCTCTACATCCGCGGTGAGATGGCTCTCGCTCAGGAGCGAGTGGCCAGCGCGTTGAACGAGGCCTATGCCGCCGGATACGTGGGTCGCAACGTTCTCGGGTCGTCGTTCTCGGTGGACATCGTGCTCCATTGGGGAGCCGGTGCCTACGTGGTGGGCGAAGAGACCGCGCTCATCGAAAGTCTCGAAGGCAACCGTGGGATGCCCCGGTTGAAGCCGCCGTACTTTCCGGCGGCCATCGGCCTCTACGGTCAGCCCACCATCGTGAACAACGTCGAGACCTTGGCCAATCTGCCGTGGCTGCTACGTCACGGTGCCGAGGCCTACACCGCCATCGGCACCAAGACGTCGCCGGGAACGCGCATGGTCGCGGTCAGTGGGCACGTGAAGCGGCCAGGTGTCTTCGAAATCGTGAACGGCACCACCACCTTTCGTGATCTCATCTACGGCGCGGACTTCTGCGGTGGTATTCGTGGAGACCGCGGACTCAAGGCCTTCGTACCAGGCGGTGGTTCGGCTCCCTGGTTCACTCCCGACCAATTGGATCTGCCCTTCGAGGCGAGTCAGATCGGACCCGCCGGATCGATGCTCGGCTCCGGAGCGGTCATGGTCATGGACGACACCACCGACATTCCGGCGGCGGCTCTCACCCTCACTCGTTTCTATGCCCACGAATCCTGTGGAAAGTGCACACCGTGTCGCGAAGGCGGTACCTGGTTGGAGCGCATCCTGAGTCGCATCGTCGACGGCAAGGGAACCCCAGCCGACTTGGATCAGTTGATCGAAGTCGGCACGTCCATCTGCCCGGGGGATTTCCCGCATGCGTCGAACGAGCAATTGGGTCTTGCCGCGGTGCCCTTCCCCTACAAGATGAACACCATCTGCTTCGTCGGCCCCTCGGCGTACGCACCGGTGCATTCGGCCCTCACGCTCTTCCGGTCCGAGTTCGAGGCCAGGATCACCCGACGCAACACCATTCCGGTGGGAGTGGCATCATGACCACCATCGAGCCCGGCACGGACTCCGGACCCGAGATCTCGGCTCCGCCGCCCGACCCGAACGCCGTGTCCATCACGCTCAACGGTCGGCAGGTGCAGGCCCAGAAGGGTGAATTCATCATCGCCGCGGCCGATCGAGTCGGCGAATACATTCCGCGGTTCTGCTACCACCCGCGCATGAGTTCGGTGGGCATGTGCCGCCAGTGCATGGTGGAGGTGGAAGGTCCGCGTGGACCGATGATGGTGGTCAGTTGTATGACACCGGTGGCCGAGGGACAAATAGTCCGCACCGATACCGAGCAGGTCAAACGAGCCCAAGAGGGCATGATCGAGTTGCTCTTGGCCAATCACCCGCTCGATTGCCCGGTCTGCGATAAAGGTGGCGAATGCCCCCTTCAAGATCAGGCCTTCAGTCACGGGCCAGGTGAAAGTCGTTTCATCGAGGAAAAGCGTCACTATGAAAAGCCAATTGCAATCAGTGAGTTGGTGCTCTTAGACCGGGAACGCTGCATCTTGTGTGATCGGTGCACGCGGTTCGCTGATGAAGTTGCCGGCGACGCCTTGATTCATTTCATCTCGCGAGGCAATAACACCCAAGTACAGACCTTCCCCGATGAGCCGTTCAGTTCGTATTTCTCGGGTAACACCGTGCAGATCTGTCCGGTGGGTGCACTCACCGCTAAGCCTTATCGCTTCAAGGCGCGTCCCTGGGACCTGGAAAAGACAGAGAGCACCTGCACGACGTGTGCGGTGGGCTGTCGGATCACCGTGGAATCAAGTCGCGACGAATTGGTTCGTTATCAAGGTGTGGATAGCGATCCGGTCAACCATGGCTGGCTCTGCGATAAGGGACGATTCGCTTTTGAAGCCATCAAGAGCGATGGCCGTCTTGAACAGCCTTTGGTCAAAACCGCTGCCGGTCTCGAGCCCACTTCGTGGAGTTCTGCGCTCATCATGGCCGGC
>JBMTPW010000107.1:0-6610 GCA_049444115.1 Ilumatobacteraceae bacterium
ATTCGACTCACCAGAACCAGCCCGGTCGGGCTCCTCCGGGTCGTCCCGGCTCGATGAACCATTCTGTTCCGAAGGCTCGAGCGAACATCTCAGGAGACATGTTCAAGAACATGCTGCTGTCGCCCATCTGACTGGCATGACAGGCGATGGACTCGCGCTTCGCCGCAACATGGTCCGAGACGTCCACGGCCATGGTGATCTCCTCCTCGGTCGATCCGAACGGATTTCCGTCGTCGGCTGGTCCTTCCGGGTCGAAATCCGGTACCTCCTCACCGGACGCGTTGGCGGCCATGGTTTCGCGCATCATCTGCACGATGCGCGTGCGATTCATGGTCGATTCGAAGAGTCGTACGGAGCGTCCAGCCATCCGAGCCATGTCCGCGGCGCGATGTCCGACCCGGTGCACCTGAATGTGATCAGGATGCCCGTATCCGCCATGCCAGTCGTAACACGTCACCACATCGGCACCTTCGGCCACGATGATGTCGCACAGCCGACGCGCCGCCTCATCGACATCGGCACGAGCGAACGCATCGGGAAGCTCGTTCTGGGGCCAACCGGTCATCCCGCTGTCGTGATACCCCAACCAGTACAAACGATCGATACCGAGGACCGCGGCCGAACGCTCGGTTTCGAGACGGCGCCGGTCGTGCAACGATTCGGTTGCCGCCAGATCTGCTGGCGTCTCACCGTGACGACCATCGGTGGCCATCACCAGCACCACCCGATGGCCCTCGTGCACGGCCCGGGAAATCGTGCCCCCGGTGGCGATCGACTCGTCGTCAGGATGGGCGTGGAAACACAACAGGGTCTTCACGCGTCGACGACCGCTCCAGAGGCCAGCAGGCGATCGATATCGGAGGCGGAGAATCCCCAATCGGCCAGGATCTCCCGGGAGTGCTGACCCGGATGTGCTGGTGGACCAGCGATCTCGGCCACCGTGCGGCTGAACCGCGGTGCCGGCGCCGGCTGCTTGATCCCGCCGATCTCCACGATCATCTTGCGTTCCACGTTGTGCCGATGGGCGGCGGCTTCGCTCATGGTGAGCACCGGCGCGAAGCAGACGTCGGTGGCTTCCATCAGCGCGCACCATTCCTCACGGGACTTGGTCAGAAACACTTCGGCGATCCGCGTCTTCAGATGCGGCCACGACGACTTGTCCATCTGTTTGGCGAATTCGGCATCCCCTTCCAAACCGGTGAGGCGGAGCAATTCGGCATAGAACTGCGGTTCGATGGAGCCGATCGAAACGTACTTTCCGTCCCGGCATTCGTAGACGTCGTAGAAGTGTGCCCCGGTGTCGAGAAGATTGGTACCCCGATTGTTCTCGTCATGGGCTCCCATTTGGGAAAAGGCCCAGAACATGGTCATCAGGACGGCACTCCCGTCCACCATCGCCGCATCCACAACCTGCCCGCGACCACTCTTGGCGGCCTCGAGCAGTGCGCACACGACACCGAACGCCAGGAACATGCCACCGCCGCCGAAGTCGCCGACCATGTTCATGGGCGGCACCGGAGCCTGACCGGCGCGCCCGAAATGGGCCAGGGCGCCAGCGAGAGAGATGTAGTTGATGTCGTGGCCGGCTGCCTGCGCGTACATCCCGGTCTGTCCCCAACCGGTCATCCGACCGAAGACCAGACGCGGATTGCGGGCCGCGCACACCTCGGGACCGACACCGAGACGTTCCATCACGCCGGGACGGAATCCTTCGATCAGGGCATCGGCGGATTCCACGAGTGCGAGGAGGGTCTCCACGCCGTCCGGGTTCTTGAGGTCGATGGCGATGTTGCGGCGGCCTCGCTGCAAGATGTCGAACCCGGGAGTGTCCGGGGCCGGCCCACGCACTGCCTGGCTGCGCTCGACCCTGATCACCTCGGCCCCCATGTCCGCCAACATCATGGCGGCGAAGGGTCCCGGACCGATGCCGGCGATCTCGATGATGCGATAACCAGAAAGAGGACCTGTCATGCCTCGATCGTATTCAGCACCGCACCCTCACCCCTACTCGGTGCCCCGGCAGTGCGCCTGTTCGGACAAATCGATGTGTGCTCCGATCGTCCCCGTGATCATCGGCAGGAGCGGATCGGGCAGGTCGTGGCCCATGTCGGCCACCATCAGCAACGTGGATCCCGGAATCAACTCAGCAGTCCGTCGACCGCCGTCGGGTTGCAGCAAAGTGTCGTCGGTGCCATGGATCACCAGTGTCGGGATGGTGAGACGACGCAACCCTTCGTCGCGCGCGCCACTGGCATAGATGGCCGCCAATTGCCGCGATGCTCCCTCGGGATAGAAGGCCCGATCGAACGCACGGGCCGCATCGCTCCTGACGCGCTCCGCGTCGAAATACCGACGGGACTGCCATACCTTGGCCGCCACCGAGTTGGCGATGTACTCGTCACGGTCGGCCGGCGGCGCAGCCAGGAGCACCGCCGCTGCCTCGGGAGTCGGTGATCCGTATTCCAGTTCACCGGTCATCGACATGATCGAGGTCAGGCTGCGCACCCGCTCGGGATGTTCGATGGCCATGGTCTGCACGATCATGCCGCCCATTGATGCACCCACGATGTGCGCATCGCTGAAACCGAGAGCTTCGAGAAGTCCGACGGCGTCAGCGGCCATTTCGGACAGGGTGTAGGGAACTGGAGGAATGTCCGAACCGGTCATCTGGGCCGCCATCACCGCGCCCGCGTCGACCGACACCCCATCGAATCTGGTGGACAGACCACAGTCGCGATTGTCGAAGCGAATGACGCACAGCCCACGATCCACCAACATCTGGCAGAACCGATCGGGCCAGGCGATCAACTGGGCGGTGAAACCCATGACCAGCAGAACCGGCGGATTCTCCGGCGAACCCATGACCTCGTATTCGAGATGGACCGGACCGGTGGACGAAGAGATCTGCACATTCGGCATGGTGAGGACATTAGCGAGGGACGCACTACCTTTGACCCATGGCTTCTGGCATGTTCCCCCGGGTGAAGTTCGGTGTCCACACCGGACTGCAGCACACGTCTTACGAGGATCTCCAACCGTTGTGGAGCAGGATCGACCAGCTCGGATTCGATTGGATCTCCATCTGGGACCATTTCTACGGTGCCACTGGCAAACCGGACGATGCCGCGTGTTTCGAGGCCGTGGCCATGCACGCCGCTCTCGCCGCCAGCACCGAACGAGTCCGAGTCGGCTCCTTGGTCTATTCGGTGGGCTACCGCCATCCGGCAGTGCTGGCCAAGATGATCACCGCCATCGACCACATTTCCGATGGTCGCGCCGATCTGGGTCTCGGGGCCGGGTGGGCCGAGGTCGAATATCGCGCCTACGGGCTGGACTTCCCTCCGATCAAGACTCGTATGGATCAACTCGAAGAGGCCGCGGCCTGTGTCCGCGGTTTGCTCCACGACGAAGTCACAACCTTCGCCGGAAACTGGTTCACGCTCGACCAGGCCCGCAACGAACCGCGGCCGATCCAGAATCACCTTCCCATCTGGATCGGAGGTGGTGGTGAGAAGCGAACCCTGAACATCACCGCCAAATTTGCCGATGGTTGGAACGTTCCCTTCGTGTCTCCCGAGGCCTTCGCCCACAAGAGCTCGGTCCTCGACGACCATTGTCGTACCGTCGGTCGCTCCCCCGGCGAGATCGCCCGCACGGTCAACCTGGGCATCGCCTGGACCGAGGAGAGTCTCCATGCCCAATTCGGAATGCTCGCCGAGGGTGTGCGTCCAGGCGTCCTGACCGGCAGCGACGATCAGGTCATCGATCGCATCGGCCAATACGTGACGGCCGGAGCCAACCAGATCAATCTGGCACTGCGGGCTCCTTTCGACCGCGACGCGCTGGAACGATTCGCCGTCGCCTTGAAGCTGGCCTGATCCAGAGCGACTGCACCACGACCGCGGTACCGGTGAATCGATGACGAACATCGACGAGGTCCGAGCTTCGGCTCCTGGTCGCGTCAACCTGATCGGGGATCACACCGACTACTCCGGCGGTCTGGTTCTGCCGATGGTCATCGACTGCGAAACGACCATCACCGGAACCTGGACCGAGGAACCGTGTTGGACCATTGCGTCGGACGACATGCCCGAGTCGGCCGTGATCTCGGTCCCCATCGGGGATCCGGCTGCGGTGCAACCCGGATGGGCGCGGTACGTGGCCGGGGTCGTGGCCGAATTCGAAACCCGTGGGACGAAGGTCCCTGGATTCAGGGGACGGATTCGCACCACGATTCCGATCGGATCCGGATTGTCCTCGAGCGCGGCTCTCGAAGTCGCCGTGGCCAAGATCATCATGCAGGCATCTCCCGATTCGATGGCTCCGACGGACATTGCTCGCCTCTGTCAACGGGCCGAACGACAAGCCACCGGGGTGCCCTGTGGGATCATGGACCAACTGAGCATCGTGTCCGGCCGGAGGGGGGCCGCCACATTGATCGATTGCCACGACCTCTCGATCGAGTACGTGGACATCCCCGACGACATCGAATTCGACATCCGTTTCGTTCACGATCGCGCCCTTGCCGACAGCGCCTACTCCGAACGGGTGGCACAGTGCACGGCAGTCGAAGAACTCATCGGACCGCTGCGTAGCGCCAACATCGGCGATCTGACCCGCATCACCTCGGAGGTTCTCCAAAGGCGCGCCCGCCATGTCGTCTCCGAGAATCAACGTGTCCGGGATTTCGCCGCGGCACTGCGCTCCACCGATTATTCAGTCGCCGGTGACCTGATGACCACGAGCCATTGGAGCATGGCCCGTGATTACGAAACGTCCACGCCCGACATGGATCGAGCAGTCGAGACGGCTCTCGGCGAACCGGGTGTTCTCGGAGCCCGGATGACCGGTGGCGGCTTCGGAGGATGCATCGTCGTCATGCGGACGAGATGATCCAGTTCAGTGACCGCCGAGCAAACGTCGCTTTTCTCGTTCGAATTCCTCGGTGCTCAATGTCCCCCGGTCCCGCAGCCCTTCGAGTTTTTCGAGCTGGCTGGCGACGTCGGTGACGGTTTCCGAGGGGCGACCCCGTTGGTCGTTTTCTTCGATCTGGGCGTGGATCAACGACTGCACCTCGTCCGGGCGGCGAATATCCGAGAACAACTGCTGACCGTCCTGACCCGCTGATTCGATCTGCAAGTCCCCGGCGCGAATGATCCTTTCCAGCAAACTCTGGTGGAAATTGATGTTGTTCACCCGTTCCAACGGAATGGCAATACCACTCTTGGAGAAGACACCCGACCGATAGATGAGTCGATCGGAGGTCACCACGAAATGGGTCGATCGCCATTTCAGCCACTGCACCGCCACCCAGCTGACGGCCAGGACGAACACAGCCAGGACCACGAAACTTCCCACATCCTCGAGAACATTGCTGCCATCCCAACTGAGCGTCCAGAGCAGTGCCCCGAGGGTCACCACCAGCACTCCCACCGACTTGGCGAAATGCCACCAATGAGGTTTGAGATCGATGACGACCTCCTCGGAGTCGAAGAGAAGTCTCTCCGGGAACGGGGGGTTGAAGAAGCCCGACCGATTGCTCATGCCCGAACACTAGTTGGCCCTCCGGAACCTCCCGATGAGATCTACGATGAGCCCGTGTCCGGAACCGACTCGCCCCGCGAGCTGCTCGTCGGTCTCGATCCCACTCAACGCCGAGCGGTGGTGTCGACGGCCCCGCTGATGGCCGTGATCGCCGGAGCCGGTTCCGGAAAGACCGGAGTCCTCACCAGACGGGTTGCGTATCGGATTCTCAACGGGAACACCGATCCACGACACGTCGTGGTCCTCACTTTCACTCGTCAAGCCGCCATCGAGTTGCGCGGCCGGCTCCGCTCGTTGAGCCGCCGCATGGCCGAGGCGGCACCAGGCGCCGCAGGCCCTGTCGAGGATGTCCCCATCGACGAAGTGACAGCAGGAACGTTTCATTCCGTGGCGTACTCGTTGCTTCGTCAATACTGGGACGATCACGGCCGACGGCATCCGACCGTGATCCAGGATCGACGACGTCTGATCGGCGAGGTCCTCGGTCCACGCAACTCGGCCGACCTCAACACCATCGCCGTCGAAATCGATTGGGCGCGGGCCCGCGACCTGAGTCCCGATCGGTACGCCGCAGCCCGTCGGGATACCGGCCGACACTCACGGGCCTCCGCCTCCGACGTGAGTCGCGTACTGGCCGACATCACCTCGCTCAAGCGCAGACGCGGCGTCATCGACCTGGACGATCTGCTCTCACTGTCACTCGAGACCTTGTCCACGGATCCGGCTTTCGCCGCCAGCACCCGGTGGAGGCTGCGGCACTTCTACATCGACGAGGCCCAGGACCTCAACCCGCTGCAGGCAGCTCTTCTCGATGCCTGGCGTGACGGACGCGAGGATCTCACACTCGTGGGTGATCCGGCCCAGGCAATCTTCGGATTCAACGGAG
The DNA here is from genome assembly GCA_049444115.1 of Ilumatobacteraceae bacterium. Classification (GTDB taxonomy): domain Bacteria; phylum Actinomycetota; class Acidimicrobiia; order Acidimicrobiales; family Ilumatobacteraceae; genus Casp-actino8. Next base: position 6,431 of record JBMTPW010000107.1, read on the forward strand.
CCGATCCTCGGCTGCTCACGAACCTCGAGAGCAAGTTTCCGGGTATCGAAGTCGTTCGACTCTCCACCAACTACCGCTGCACCCCACAGATCGTGCGCGCCGGCCTCGTTGCGCTCGCCCATGCCAGCACCCCCGCGCCCGAACTGGTCTCGGCACGCCCCGATGGCCTCCCGGTGGACG
>JBMTPW010000108.1:0-6604 GCA_049444115.1 Ilumatobacteraceae bacterium
GACGGTGCAATCGGCGCTGGAAACCGTGTTGGCCGTCGGCGCTCTACAAGCCACCGTGGGGTACGTGCAGTACTTCAGTGACGTCCCGGCTCTCCTGGTCGGTGTCCACATCGCCGGGGCCACGGCCTTCTTCATCAGCCTGACGAATTTGGTTCTGTCGGCGCGTGAACCGATGGTTCACGACATGGAAGCGAGTCTGGTCACTGCGGCTCGGTAGTCCTGCACCGTTCGGTGAACGATGTCGCGCACCGACTCCACGGATTCGATACGACCCATCACCTGGCCGGTGAGGGCGATGGCCGCTTCCATGTCGCCACCGAAATAGAGGTCCATGGCGTTGGCCATTTCCGACAGTGGCACATGTTCCTGTTTCTCCAACAACGTCGTGCGTTCGGTTCTGATGGCCCGCAGGCCCGGTCGCGAAAAGCGGTTGAGGAACACCGTGTCGGTTTCGGCACCCTCCACGATGGCGCGTTTCCAGTTGTCGTGGATCGGGGACTCCAGTGCCGACACCATGCGCGTGCCCATCTGCACGCCGTGCGCGCCGAGGGCCAGGGCCGCCGCCATGGACACTCCGTCACAGATTCCTCCGGCAGCGATGATCGGAACGTCCACTTTGGAGGCCACGAGTGGCACCAGCACCATGGTGGAAACGTCGCGTGGATTCTTGAATCCACCACCTTCGCCGCCCTCGACGACCAGGCCGTCGACGCCCGCGTCCACGGCCTTGAGTGCCGCCGACAACGTGGGGACGACATGGAACACCGTCAAACCGGCCGCCTTCAACTGGGCGGTGTACTGGCGCGGATCTCCGGCCGACGTCGTCACGAACCGCACCCCTTGTTCCACGACGAAATCCACGATGGACGGGTCGCGGACGAACAACTGCGCAATGTTCACGCCGAACGGGCGATCGGTGAGCTGGCGCATTCGGGCGATCTCGCTGCGAATGGCATCGAGTTCCCCCGACGAGGTTTCGATGATGCCGAGTGCGCCGGCATTGCTCACCGCAGACGCCAGTTGCGAGCGGGCGATCCAGCCCATGGGGGCCTGGACGATGGGGTAGTCGATGCCGAGGAGACGCGTCAGGGAATTGTCGATGGGGGGTGGGGCAGCAGAGGCTGGCGGCGAGGACGATGTCATGGTGCGACCGTAGCGTCCACCGGGCGACGAGCTCCCCGCCCGACGATCAGCAACCCCAGGATCACGATGGCGATTCCGGACCAGGACGCGAACGACAGAGTTTCGTCCAGAACGGTGATGGCCAAGAGGGCGGCCACGACTGGTTCGAACATGGTGAGCATGACCACCGTGGTGGGCGGAAGGTGGCGCAAGCCCCATCCGAACCAGACATAGGAAAGTGTGAGGGTCATCAGCGAGAGATACAGAATCATGGTCACGCCCGAGGTCCGACCGAGCCAGGAGAGATCCACGAACACGAGCAGAGGACTGGTCAGGCAGCCGGCTCCAAGGAACATTGCGGCCATGGTGGCCGTCGATTCAGACCCATCCGCCAAACAGACTGCGCCGCATTCGGTGTAGGCGGCATAGGAGATTCCGGCAACGACTGCGGCCAGAACACCGCCGGTCGAAAACGTGGCTGCATCGCCGTTGCCGATCACCAGCATCGCCAGCCCGACCACCAGAAGGGTCGCGGCGGCGAACCACCACGGTTCCGGGCGCGGTCGCTGGCGAGCGGCTCCGATGGCGCGCGCCGCCAAGGGGCTGCAGCCGATGGTGACCACGGTTGCCAGCGCCACTCCGGTGGAGGTGGTGGCGAAGAAGAAGCACAACTGATACGAGGCCACGGTGACCGAGCCAAGGGCGAGGGAGCGACGCGTCCGAGGTGATGGTGCGAGACGGGAGCCGGTCACGACCGCCACCAGGACCAGGCCCAGCCCTCCGATCAGCAGCCGCATGATGCCGGCCGAGACGGCGCCGGTTTCCTCGGGTCCGAGTGCCAGAGCCGTTCCGGTGGTTCCGAACAACGTGGCCGCCAGCAGAACCGCGACGATCGGGCCGGGGGCCTTGTCGATCGACGAGCCGACACGGGTTAGAGGCGGGTGCACCACTGAACTATCATCTCTCATCGTGGGGGGGCATGAACGGGCCTTCCCGACGCGGGGAGTGTGGACGGCATCGTGAGGAGATCCTGTGTGAGGTTGGCCGCCCTCTCGGGTCTCGCGTTCGCCGGGGCCTTGTGTCTCGGCAGTGGTGCCTCGGCCGCCGAGATCGTGTCGCCCGAAGAAGCCGTAGTGACGATCCGTGTGCAAGTGCTCGAGCAGTCGCGCGGTGAAGGTGGGCGGACCGAGAACCTTCCTGTCGAGGGTGTCGTGGTTGCCATCGTCGACGGTCAGGATGTCGAAATCGGCCAGGTCACGACGGGTCCCGATGGCTCGGCGGTGATTCCACTGTCCGAAAAGGCCGACTTCACCTTGGTGTTGGACGAGGAGAGTCTGCCCGACGGCCAATCCTTGAGCAGTCAGAGCCAGTCCTCGCAGGTGATCCGGGCCGAATCTCTGCTGTCGTCGTCGAAAGTGGTCAATTACTTCACCGGCGAGTCCCAGAGTTCCGGGAAGTCGTTCCCCGAACGGCTCGCCCAGCGCCTTGCCGACGGAGTGCGATTGGGATTGATCCTGGCCATGTGTTCGGTCGGCCTGTCACTGATCTTCGGCACCACCGGTTTGACGAACTTCGCCCACGGCGAAATGGTCACGTTCGGAGCTCTGGCGGCCTTCGTCTTCAATATCACGGGGCTGAGTTTCCTCGGTTTCCTTTCGTTCCTCCCGGGCGTGAGTGAGAGGGGCACCTTCCACGTCCTCTGGTCGGCCCCGATCGGAATCGTGCTCGGGGGCGCGTTCGGTTGGGCGTTGAACTCGGGAATTTTCGGCCCTCTTCGTCGGCGGGGAATCGGGTTGATCACCCAAATGGTGCTGACCATCGGGTTGTCGATCCTGCTCCGCAACTTCTTCCTGTCCCGATTCGAAGGTCGAAGTCGCCCGTACCGCGAATTCGGTCTCCAGGAGTCCTTGTCGATCGGTCCGATTTCGATCACTCCGCGCGACCTGACCGTCTCGATCCTCTCGCTGACGATCTTGATCGCCGTGGCTCTGGGCCTGCGCTACACGCGGATCGGAAAGGCGACGCGGGCGGTTTCGGACAATTCGGATCTGGCGTCGGCCACCGGAATCGACTCCGAGAGAGTGATTCGGCTCGTGTGGATCCTTGGCGGCGCGCTGGCAGCCACCGGTGGAATCTTCCGAGGTCTGGACGAACAGGTGAGTTTCGACTTGGGAAGCAAGTTGCTCTTCCTCCTGTTCGCCGGAATCACTCTCGGAGGCTTGGGCTCGGCATTCGGGGCCCTCGTTGGCGGCTTTCTCGTGGGCATCCTCGTCGAGGTGGCAAGTCTGGTGGTGCCCACCGAATTGAAGAACACTCCGGCGCTCCTCATCTTGATTCTCGTACTGCTGATCAGGCCCCAAGGAATCCTCGGCCGGGCTCAGAGAGTGGGTTGACATGGACTGGGTGCAAATCTTCGAGAACACGCTCAAGGGCTTCATCGGCATCAACGCTGTCTATTTCGCGATTGCAGCCATCGGTCTGAACGTCCAATTCGGCTACACGGGCCTGCTCAATTTCGGACAGGCAGGATTCATGGCGTGTGGTGCTTACGGTCTCGGGATGACCGCTCACTACTTCGACTGGTCGTTCTGGTGGGGGATCCCATTGGCTTTCGTCTTCTCCATGGCGCTCGGTGCTCTCATGGGGATCCCCACCTTGCGTCTTCGTGCCGACTATCTGGCCATCGTCACCATTGCCAGTGCGGAGATCATCAGACTCGTCGTCCGGTCCGTTCGCTTCAAGACCTATTTCGGTGGAAGCGACGGGATCAACAGCTTCTCCCAGACCTTCCGGGACGTGGGAGCCGATCTCGGTATCGACCAGACCGCCAAGTACGGATTCCGTCCATTTCAATTCACTGGACGAGAACTGTGGACACTCGTCATCGGCTGGATCCTGGTCGCTCTGCTGGCATTCGTCGTCTTTCGTCTGATGAAGAGCCCCTGGGGCCGCGTGCTCAAGGCCATCCGCGAGGACGAAGATGCCGTGCGCAGTCTCGGAAAGAGCGTCTTTTCCTACAAGATGCAGTCCCTCTTGTTGGGTGGAGCGATCGGAACGGTGTCGGGCATGGTCTTCGCTCTCGATCGAGGAAGCGTGCAGCCGGACAACTACAGCCGGGATCTGACCTTCTACATTCTCACCGCTCTGGTGCTTGGTGGCGTCGCCCGAGTCACCGGTTCGATTCTCGGGCCGATGCTCTTCTGGGGTCTCTTCACCTTCATGGACAACTTCCTCAGGGAGATTTCCGAAGACCCGATCAATATCGGCAACTTCACGATCCTGAAGTCCACCCAAGTTGGTCAGTTGAACTTCATGTTGGTCGGTCTGACCTTGATCCTGCTCATGGTGTACCGACCGCAGGGTCTGGTCGGGAATCGTCAGGAGATGGCATTCGATGGACGTTGATCAGCCGAACACGAGTACCGATCAAGTGAACTCCTTGGCTGCGGACGCCAAGGCTTCCTTGGCGAATTGCGAACGGCGACCGGGGGCTCCCAAGCCGGATCCGATTCTGATCGCCTCCGGGGTGCGACGTCACTTCGGCGGAATCACGGCCGTGGATGTCGACCGTCTCGAGGTCCAGCGTCACTCCATCACCGCGCTGATCGGGCCGAATGGCGCAGGGAAGACGACTCTGTTCAACCTCTTGACCGGCTTCGACACTCCGGACGAAGGCGCATGGACCTTCAACGGCCAATCCATGCACAAGGTCCAACCCCATCGCACCGCCAAGTTGGGCATGGTGCGAACGTTCCAGTTGACCAAGAGCCTGACCAAGCTTTCCGTGATCGAGAACATGCGACTCGGAGCCATGGACCAGATCGGGGAGAAATGGTGGAACGGAATCGTCTCGTCGCGGTGGAGGGCGCAGGAAGACCGGATCACTCAACGAGCCGAGGAACTTCTGCGCCGCTTCAAGTTGGACCACATGCGGGATGAATACGCCGGCGCTCTTTCCGGTGGCCAGCGCAAACTTCTCGAAATGGCTCGTGCCCTGATGACGGATCCATCGCTGGTGATGCTCGACGAACCCATGGCCGGAGTGAATCCGGCCCTCAAGCAGAGTCTGAACGACCACATTCGCGGCCTACGCGACCAGGGGATGACCGTGTTGTTCGTCGAACACGACATGGACATGGTGCACGACGTCTCCGATTGGGTGATCGTGATGGCCGAAGGTCGAGTCATCGCAGAGGGAACTCCGGACGACATCTCCCGGAATCCGGCGGTGATCGATGCGTATCTCGGATCGCACCAAGGCCAGTCCCTCTTGGACGGAACGGAGTGACGGTGAACGGCGCGCAAAACATTCTCGAGACGACGGATTTGGTCGCTGGCTACATCCCGGAGGTGAACATTCTCAATGGATGCAACGTCACCGTCGGCCAAGGAGAGTTCGTCGGAATCATCGGACCGAATGGCGCTGGGAAATCGACGCTCCTGAAAGCCATTCTCGGCCAGTGCAAGGTTCGCTCAGGTTCGGTCACTCTCGAGGGTCGCGACGTCACCGGTTCCAAGGCTCACGAACTGGTACCGCTCGGTCTCGGGTACGTCCCGCAGAACAAGAACGTCTTTCCGACGCTCACGGTGCGGGAGAACCTGGAGATGGGTTGTTACTTGAAGCCAGCCGTCTTCCGTGAGCGCTTCGAGTACGTCGTCGGTTTGTTCCCGAAACTTGGCGACCGGGCTGGCCAAAGGGCCGGTGCTCTTTCCGGCGGCGAGAGACAGATGGTGGCCATGGGTCGAGCGCTGATGCTGGAGCCGAAGATCCTGCTCCTGGACGAACCTTCAGCCGGCCTCTCGCCGGCCTTGCAGGACGAAGTCTTCGTTCGTTGCCGAGCAATCAATGCCACCGGGGTGTCGATCCTGATGGTCGAACAGAATGCCCGTCGATGTTTGCAGGTCGTGCATCGTGGCTACGTTCTCGATCAGGGCCGCAATGCCTACACGGGGACCGGTCGCGAGTTGCTGGCAGATCCGAATGTGATCCAGCTCTACCTCGGCACTCTGGCTCGGGCCCCCGGCGGCGGCTCGAGAAGTCGGGCACGTCGAAGTCGGGGGCGACCTCGATCTCGACGTTGAACTTGAAGACCTTGCCGCGGGCGAGCTCGGGGACGGTCTCACCCTCGACCGGACGCGGGTCGCTGATCGGACGGAGCTTGTTGTCCTCGATCGCGCGCGAGTAGGCCTCGGACATGATCTGATTGCGGGTCTCCTGGATCAGGGCGCCGCCGACGCGCTTCTCGACGAGCGACCGCGGGGCCTTGCCCTTGCGGAAGCCTGGGAAGCTCGCCTCGCTGATGAACGACGCGAGCGCCGTCTCGAGCCGTGCGTCGATGGTCTTCGCGGGCACGGTGAGCGAGATCCGCTTCGTGCAGGGTGCGGTTTCGGTGATCGAGATCTCGACGTCGAGCTGGTTGGCGGTCGCGGTGGACATGGTTGGATTCCGTCTGGTGCCCCGCTTTGGGGGAAGGGACAAGTA
>JBMTPW010000109.1:0-6588 GCA_049444115.1 Ilumatobacteraceae bacterium
GGAGTCGTCCCTGGACCCTGTCCTCGAACGATCCGAGCAATTTCGCCTTCAACTGATGCACGTTCAAGTCCGTGGTGTCGATCACCAGATCGCAATCCCCCTTCATGGGCTCCAACAGCGACCGTTCCATCTGGATCGACTCGAGCAGTCCACCGGCTTCGGCAGCCAATGGATGGCGTCGTCGTGAAGCCTCGTACCGGCGTACCAGTTCCGCATCGGAGGCGTCGAGGTAGACCACCCGGACCCGATGTCCCGCTGAGCGCATATTGGCCACCTTGGGCATCAACTCCAGGTGTTGCCGACCAGCGACCAACGCCAACATCTCGATACCCGAACCAGGTGCACTGGCCAATTCCACGATGGTGTCGACAAGCGACGTGGGCAGGTTGTCGACCACGTACCACCCGAGATCTTCCAGCACCGCTGCGGTTGCCGAGCGGCCTGCCCCCGAGAGTCCGGTGATGACCAAGATGTCAGCCACGCGACAAACCTACAGACTCCGACCGCGGGACATCTCTCTTCACGGCCCGCAAATACAACAACCGCGGGATCGTCGCGGCCGCTTCGTATTCGGCGGCCCGACGAAGAAATCCAGGAGGTGGGGCCGGCTCCAACATTCGCTCGATGTACATGCCGTGTTCGATCAGAGCATTGACGTATCGACTGAGCGGTCGATGGATGAAAGGGATGAAGACATCCTTCTCGACTTCTTCGATCGATTCCTCTTCCGTCAGATACGGACCGATCCGCCAGTACTGCTCCGGTGGATCGAGGATCTGGTCATCGATCCAGCCGCTTCCTGGCGTCTGCAGCAACGGATGGTTCAAGAAGAAGCAGAAGCGACCACCGGGTCGGAGGACGCGCCCCACTTCGGCGATGGCCGCATCCACGGCTCTGATGTGCTCGAAGACCAGACAGGCCACTGCGGCATCGAAGGAGTTCCCACAAAAAGGCAGAGCATCCGCACCGGCCCGGGCCACGTGCACTCCACCGCCGCGTTCGGCAGCGATGCGAATCTGATTCCATGTGGGATCGACGCCGACCACCAGGTCAGCACCGAGACCCCGCGCCAAACGCGACACCTGGCCGTCTCCACAACCGATGTCCAGAACGCTCCGACAACCAGTGAGTTCCTCGGCAGCCAGGGGCAGGATCTGCTCTTCGTATTCCGGATCGGCTCCCTCGGTGAATCCCTCGATCCACCAGTGGGCGTGTGTTTCCCACAGGTCTCCATCAGGCGAACGATCCATTGCGTCAGGCTAGGTCCACCCCGAGAACAATGGGCGGGACGCACGCGTCCTCGGCTCGCGGGTTACTCTGCGTCGTACATGAAGTACTCGGTATGGCCCTCGCCCGAAAGAAATTGGGGTGAAGTTCACCAACTGGCGTCGTACGCCGAGGAGTCAGGATGGCACTGCCTCTGGTACGCCGACCACTTCATGCCGAATTCGCCGAACGACCTGATCACCGATGGACCCGTTCACGAATGCTGGAGCATGATCGCCGCCCTGGCGGCGACGACCACCCGACTCCGTCTCGGATCGTTGGTCTCCCCCACCACCGTGCGCCATCCGGCCGTCCTCGCCAACGTGGCTGCGACCATCGACCGGATCTCCGCAGGCCGACTGACACTGGGCATCGGTGCAGGCTGGCAGATCAACGAACATCGGGCCTACGGCATCGACCTCCTCGCCGCCAAGGATCGTGTGGATCGCTTCGAAGAAGCCATCCAGATCATTCGCTCACTCCTCACGAGTGATCGCACCACATTTTCCGGCCACCACTTTCGAATCACCGATGCCCCTTGCCAACCCTCCTCGGTACAGCAGCCCCTCCCACTTCTCGTAGGCACCGGTGGTCCACGCATGTCGGCCATCACCGCACGTTTCGCCGACCAGTGGAATACCTGGGGCCATGTCGAGGAAGCTCGGCAACGTTCGGCGAATCTCGATCGAGCCTGCAAACGAGTGGGTCGAGACCCCGGCACACTCCATCGTTCCGTCCAGGCACTCTTCTTTCGTGCCGAGAGCAAAGACAAGGCCGACCGTCTTCGCACAGCCGCTCCAGCCGATCGCTCGGTCATCGGAGGAACCGATGTGATGATCGAAACCCTGGCAGGTTTTCGCGACCTCGGCTTCGACGAAGTGATCGTTCCGGACTTCACCCTGGGCGCTGATACCAGCGAGCGACTGGATTCCTTCCAGTGGTTCGCCACCGAGGTCCTTCCTCACGTGCCCTGATCGAGAGAGGAATTCCCTTCAGGTCTCGGGATGGAATTTCGTGAAGACCGCACGCGCCACGGCATCGGGCAACCATGACAGCGCCTGCAGGTCCTCCAACGACGCGACCTTGACGGCGTTGACTCCACCCAGGGCCTGTACGAGCCGTTTGCGGCGCGCCTCTCCAAGACCTTCGATCCCATCCAGGGCGCTGGCCACCATGCGCTTCTGGCGGAGTTCGCGATGAAAGGTGTTGGCGAACCGATGGGCCTCGTCCCGGATTCGCTGCAGCATGAACAAGCCTTCACTTCCGCGTGGCAGTTCGACCGGTTCGGCGCTACCGGGAACGAAGACCTCCTCGAACCGCTTGGCCAATGCCGCCACGGGAATCTCGTCTTCCAGTCCCAAGGAGCGAACGACCCGCTCGGCAACCGCCAACTGACCCTTGCCACCGTCGACGAGAAGCAGCTGCGGCGGATAGGCGAAACGTTTCGGTCGGGAACTCTCGCCAGTTCCATCACCTTCGATTCCCATGTCGGCATCCCGATCGTCGAGATACGCCTGAAGCCGACGAGTGAGTACTTCGCTCATCGCTGCATAGTCGTCGTTGCCGACGACGCCCTTGACTTTGAACCGTCGGTACTCCCGCTTGACCGGCAGTCCGTCCTCGACCACCACCATCGAACCCACGTAATCCGTTCCCTGGAGGTGCGCCATATCGAAGCACTCGATGCGCAAGGGGGCCTCGGCCAGACCCAGTGCCTGTTGAAGTTCGGTGAGTGCACGGCTCCGAGCGTTGTGATCGCTCGACCGGCGTAGTCGATGCCGCACGAACTCCTGGGATGCGTTGGACGTCGCCAGTTCCTGCAGTTCTCGCTTGGCACCGCGTTGTGGCAGACGAATCTCCACCTTCGTACCCCGTAGGAAGGTCAGCCACTCCTCATAGGTTTCGACATCCCGCGGAACTGCGGGCACGAGAACCAGATTCGGGATACCTTGCACCGGCTCATCGCCGTAGAGCAATTCGACGATCCGATCGATCAGCGATCCGTCCGACAGTTCCTCCAATTTGTCGTAGATGAATCCTTTGCGGCCGACGATGCGACCCTTCCGAACGAAGAAGACCTGGACGGCCGCCTCCAATTCGTCATCGGCGATCCCGACGACGTCGATGTCCTCGTTGCGTTCACCAACGATCTGCTGCTTCTCCATGGCCTGGCCCACGGCCGCCAGACGATCTCGCAGACGAGCAGCCCGCTCGTATTCCAGGGCGTCGGAGGCCGCAGCCATCTCCTGACGGAGGCGGGTCACGATCTCCTCGGTGTCACCGTCGAGGAAGCGACAGAATTCCTTGACCAGGTTCGAGTATTCCTCGGGTCCGATCTCCCCCACACACGGCCCGCTGCACTTTTCGATGTGGAACAGCAGACATGGACGTCCCAGCCGGGCGTGCTGGTTGAACTTTCCCTGGCTGCACGTACGAATGGGAAAGGTCCGCAAGAGCAGGTCGAGGGTCTCGCGGATGGCATGTGCATGTGGATACGGACCGAAGTAGCGGTTTCCCCGACGTTTCTGGCCCCGCATCACCACCGCTCGGGGCCACTCCTCATCCGTGGTCACCGCAAGGAGTGGGTAACTCTTGTCGTCGCGCAGGCGAACGTTGAAACGCGGCCGGTGTTCCTTGATGAGGTTGTACTCGAGGATCAGAGCCTCGACTTCGTTGCGCACCGTGAGCCACTCGACGGTTTCGGCAGTGGCGACCATCTGAGCGGTGCGCGGATGGAGTTGCTCCGGCGCCTGGAAATAGTTCGACAACCGCTGTCGCAGGTTGGCCGCTTTGCCGACATAGATCACCCGTCCATGGGCGTCCTTGAAGAGATAGGAGCCCGGGGTCTCCGGAATCGTGCCACTCTCCGGCCGACGGACCATCACCCCAGCCTAAGAGCGCAGCACGGGAGGCCGAACCCCGAGACGGGTGATCCAGACCAGGACGAGCAGACCGGCAGCGGCAACCGTTGCGATATCGGCAAGGGCATGAAAGCCCCAGGCCTGTTTGATGAAACCGGAGGCGAAAGCCGCCAATCCTCCGCACAGACTCATCAGAAGATCTGCAGTCCCTTGCACCTCCACTTTGGTCGACGAGTCCACGGACTCACTCACCAACGTGGTGCCGGCGATCAACCCGATGCTCCACCCGATTCCGAGGAGCAACAAGCCGATGAACATCAGGCTCGGCACATATCCGGCGACAACGGTCGAGACGATGCCGACACCAAGGACCACTGCACCGACTTCGAGCGAACGCAAACGACCCAGGCGATCGGTGATCCGTCCGATGATCGGAGAGAAGCCGTACATACCCATGATATGAAGCGCCACGACCAGTGCCGACAGATCGGCATGTCCATGATCCTTCATATGGGGTGGGGTCATGGTCATGACCGCCACCATCGTCGCCTGGGACACGATCATGGCCGCCACACCAGCTTGTGCCAGACGAGATGCTCCAATTGCTCGCAGCGCCACTCGTACCTGGCTCCGCAACGGCACTCGATCCGATGTCGGCGACACACCGCCGCTCATCACCAAGGGATCCGGCCGCAGACGAATGAAAGCGATGGCTCCCGAGAGGGCAAAGAACACCGAGGCCGCCATGAACGGTCCGACGAGACGGGACAGTCCGAGGTTCTCGGCCACGGCTTTCTCCACCGGCGTGAGGAGGGGGCCGAACACCGCCCCGAGAGTCCCGACCCACACCACCGAAGCGATGGCCGTGGCCTTCACGTCATTGGGCGCCAGGTCGGCGGCGACGTACCTGCTCTGCAGCGCTCCCGCCTGGCCAGCTCCGAAGATCGACATCCCGACGATGAACAGGAGCAGGGAACGGGTCTCGCCGCCGAAGGCCGCGACAACTGCACCGATTGCTCCGATTCCGAACGCAGTCACCAGCGCCGGTCGTCGACCGCGTCGACGCATCATCGCCGCCAACGGCACGGCCGTGAAGGCGGCCCCTAACGTCGCCCCGGCGCTCCCGACACCCGCCAGCCTGTCCGAACCCACCAGATCCGAGGCCAGCAATGCGACCACGGCCGCGACCCCCGACACCGCGGCTTGGCCAGGAATCTGCATCATGCGCAGTGATCGGATCGTCCTCTTCTGCAAAGACGTCGTGTCGGCATCGGTGGTCATCGAAGACTCACGACGCGAGCAGCGGGCGCAGGAATGTACCGGTGTAACTGGCATCCACTGCGGCCACCTCCTCGGGTGATCCTTCGGCGACGATGCGTCCGCCACCAGATCCACCTTCCGGACCTAGATCGATCAACCAATCCGCTGTCTTGATCACGTCGAGATTGTGCTCGATCACCAACACCGTGTTGCCCTGGTCCACGAGTCGCGAGAGCACGGTCAACAATCGACGAACGTCTTCGAAGTGCAGTCCGGTCGTCGGTTCGTCGAGAAGATAAATGGTGTGACCAGTGCTGCGCTTGGCAAGTTCGGCGGCCAGTTTCACTCGCTGGGCCTCGCCCCCTGACAGGGTGGGCGCCGATTGGCCCAAACGGACGTAACCGAGTCCCACGTCGACCAAGGTCTGCATGTGTCGAGCAATCACCGGCTGGTTGGCGAAGAAATCCACGGCCTCCGAGATGGGCATGTCCAACACTTCGGCGATGTTCTTCCCCTTGAAGGTGATGTCCAGCGTGTCGCGGTTGTACCGGGCCCCTTTGCAAACCTCGCACGGGACGTAGACATCGGGGAGAAAATGCATTTCGATCTTGATGTTGCCGTCACCCGAGCAGGCCTCACAGCGCCCGCCCTGGACGTTGAAGGAGAATCGGCCGGGCATGTAGCCACGAACCTTGGCTTCAGCGGTGGTGGCGAACAACTTGCGGACGTTGTCGAAGACCCCCGTGTACGTGGCCGGATTCGACCGCGGTGTACGCCCAATTGGCGATTGATCCATGTCGATCACCTTGTCCAGGTGCTCGATCCCGTTGATCCGCTTGTGTTTACCCGGAGCGTCCTTGGATTTGTAGATCTTCTGCATCAATGCCGGTAGCAAGATGTCACGGACGAGGGTGCTCTTCCCACTGCCCGAGACTCCAGTGACCGCCACGAAACAGCCGAGCGGAATCTTCACCGACAGGTTCTGCAGATTGTGTTCGCGAGCTCCTTCGATTTCCAGCCATTGTTCGCCGGGCGCGCGACGCGACTGCGGGACGGGAATGCTCCTCTTCCCGGCGAGGTACTGCCCGGTCACGGAATCCTTGGCCTTGGCGATGCCCTTGACCGGACCGCTGTACACCACTTCTCCGCCATGCTCTCCCGCACCGGGACCGATGTCGACGATCCAGTCGCTTTCGCGAAA
>JBMTPW010000110.1:0-6584 GCA_049444115.1 Ilumatobacteraceae bacterium
GGCGCCTTCTAATATCGACAGCACCCGCGCGTCCACGTAGAGACGACTCACCGAATACTCCTCGGCGTAGCCGTAGCCCCCGTGGATCTGCATGGCTTCGCGAGCCACCCACTCGGCGGCCTTGCAGACATAGGCCTTGACCATGCTGGCTTCCGTGGCTCCTTCGCCCTTGGCCATCAACCGAGCCACTTGGTATCCGAACTGTCGGCCGGCCTGGATGAGCACGGCCATGCGCCCCAGCTTGGCGCGTGTGAGTTGATACTCGTAGATGTTCGAGCCGAAGACCATGCGGTTCTGGGCGTAATCGAGAGCGGCTTCGTAGGCGGCTTGCATCACGCCGACGGCTCGAGCCGCGGTTTGCAGCCGGCCGTTCTCGAAACCTTCCATTTGGTAGTAGAAGCCCTTACCGAGGCCGCCTTCTTCGCCGATCAGATTCGTCGCCGGCACCCACCAGTTCTCGAGCGCGATCTCGTAGGAATGCATGCCGCGATATCCGATGGTGTCGATCGGTCGGCCTTCCATCTTGCCGACGGTCCCATCGGCCAGGAGGCTCTGGGTGAACTCGAATCCGTGGGCCGCGCCACGGGGCTTCGGGACGATGAAGAGACTGAGTCCTTTATGGGTCTTCGAGCGATCCGGATCGGTGCGAGCCAACAACATCAAGACATCGGCCCGGCCGGCGAAAGTACACCAGGTCTTCACACCATTGATGACGTATCCCGGCGTACCGTCGCGACCCGCAGCTGCCGTGGCGGTGACCTTCAGTCCGGCCACATCGCTGCCGTAATCGGGTTCGGTGACTGCGACTGCGGCCATCACCTCGGCCGTGGCCAACTTGGGCAGCCACTCCTGCTTCTGGGATTCGGTTCCGCCCTTCACCAACGCTCGGGTGAGAATCTCCGGACGAGTGATGAGGGATCCTCCGATCCCCAGACTGGCGCGGCTCAACTCCTCGGTGGCGACCACCATCGCCAGGTATTCACCCTCGCCACCTTCGGAAAAGCCGCCGTATTCCACTGGAACGGAGAGACCGAAGGCTCCCATCCCGGCGAGTCCACCGATGATCTCCTCGGGAACATCGGCATTGGTGCGGTGCACGTGCTCGGCTCGAGGGGCGATCACCTTGTCGGCGAAGGAGCGGAAGGTGTCCTGCACCATTTCGAAATCCCCGTCCAGGTGTCGCGGACCAGGAGCGTCGGCGAGTCCGGCCAGGAATTCCGGATGACGGTAGGCACCGATGAAATCCATGACCGGGCCGAACGGCGCCGTCTCCAGACCCCATTGGGCCTCGCGCCCCAGCAACTTCGTCGCCAATTCGTGGGCCATGTCGGCGGTGTAGGCACAGGCGATGAGACCTTCGACGTCTCCTTTGGATCCGTAGTCGAGCAACGAACGGGCCGTCTCCACAGCGGAGGCTGCGTGGGCCAGATCGTACGCCACCACCTGATGACGATCGGCGCCTCCAGAGGCGGCCAGATGGCGCAAGCCCTTGCCCACGGCACGCGATGCGAGATCGATGACCTCGGCGGCGGTTTGCAGATCAGGGCTGGAGGGAGGGGTGGGAATGGCCATGGAGGAGACGCTACCGAGGGAGGTCCGGAGGATGGGAAGCCGGGTTCCGAATTCGACTCCGGTCGATGATCACAGCCGTGGTTCCGGCGCGAGAGAATGGTCATCGTGTCGATCAACATCTGCGTCTACTGCGGTTCCAGTTCGGGTGGCGATCCGGTCTTCGCTGACCGAGCCCGTTCCTTGGGAGCGCGACTGGCCGGGCGTGATATCGGTCTCGTCTACGGTGGTGGACGCGTGGGATTGATGGGCATCGTTGCCGATGCCGTCCTCGGCGGCGGCGGCCGTGTGTTCGGTGTCATTCCACGGCATCTGGTGGACATGGAAGCATCCCACGCGGAACTGACCGAACTCGACGTGGTCGATTCCATGCACAGCCGTAAGGCCCGGATGGAACAACTCTCGACAGGTTTCATCGTTCTGCCGGGTGGTTTGGGAACCTTTGACGAGGTCTTCGAAATACTCACCTGGAATCAGCTCGGGCTCATCGCCAAACCGGTCGTCTTTCTCGACGTCGACGGATACTTCGCGCCCCTGTTCCATGCTTTCGACCACATGATCGACGCAGGTTTCGTGAGTCCCGACTGTCGCCAGTTGTTGCAGCGGGTGAGCGAGGTGGACATGGCCATCGACGTGGCCATTGGACCTGCGCCGGTGATACCGGCCAAACTGCGCGATCTGGATGTGACCTCGAAGCGGAGCCTGCAGTGACGCCATCCCGATATCGACGATACGAATACCGCGAGCAACCCCGCGGTCTCGAATGGCCGACGCAAGCGTGGCCTCGCGGTTCCGCGGCCCCGGACGAAGTCTCGACGATTGCTGAGCAGCTCTTCGGTTCGGGAGTGAATCCGGGTCCGCACATGGGAGTGTCCTTGGCCCTCGTCGTGGTGCACCGCGGACGGCTGGTGTTCGAACGGTACGGCACGGTGCCCGGTGGTGTGTTCGCTCCCGAAACTCCAGTCGATCGAACGACGCCGCTCATTTCGTGGAGCATGGCCAAGAGCATCACCCACGCTCTCACCGGAATATTGGTCGCCGATGGCCGAGTGTCGGTGACCGACGGCGTGGGGTGCGCGGAATGGCGCGACGACGAACGGTCGCGAATCACCATTGCCGATCTCCTGTCGATGCGCGACGGCCTCGATTTCGTGGAGGACTACGTTCTCGACGCCGATGGCAATTCGCGATCCGATGTGATCGCCATGCTCTTCGGTGATGGAGCAGCCGATGTCGCTGCTTACGCGCGGTCACGACCGGCCAAGTACGAGCCCGGGAAGGTGTGGTCGTACTCGTCGGGAACGACGAACATCTTGTGCTCCGTCCTCGGCTCGGCTGTCGGAGGACGCAACGAATTCGAAACCTTCATGCAGCAGCGACTGTTCGCCCCGCTCGGGATGACGTCGGCTCGACCCACCTTCGATGAGGCGGGGACTTTCATCGGGTCGTCATACGTGCACGCCACGGCCGAGGACTTCGCACGCTTCGGTTACCTGTACATGCGCGGCGGGCACTGGGAGGGCCGCGATGTGATTTCCTCGAACTGGATCGATGAAGCCCGTCGTCAACACGCCACCGATCCCGAATCACGACATGGGTACGGCGCCCATTGGTGGACGTGGAAGTCGCGAGAAGGAACCTTGGCTGCTCTCGGATACGAGGGACAGCGCACCATCATCGACTTCGATCGAGATCTGGTGGTCGTTCATCTCGGCAAATGGCCTGTGGAAACGCATCCTGGGCTCGATGGTGCGCTCACGCAGATCATCGAGTCCTTTCCGCCGGAATCTGGATGAAACTGCTAAGAATGGGAAATGGCTGACGCAGTCGGTGGCGCTCAGGGCAGGTTGCCTGCGGTGGACGCCAACGGCCTTCCTGTCCGGCGAGCACGTCGACGCGCCATCGTGAACACGCTCAAGGTGATGACCACCTTGGTGCTCGTCTACTTCATCATCCTCAGCATTCCCGGTCTGCGAAATGCCGTGGACCAACTGAGCGAAGTGGAACCGGGACTCTTGGTGGTCGGTCTTGTGCTCGAGTTCTTCGCATTGTTCTGTTACTCGGGAATGACCAGAGTTGCTCTCGGGCCGGTGGGTGAGAACTTTCCAGTGACTCGAATGTTTCGTATCCAGCTCTCGACGCGCGCGTTGGCCAGTCTCGTGCCGGGTGGAAGTGCCGCCGGGAGTGCACTCGGCTATCGCCTCTTGACCGTGGCCGGTATTCCAGGACCGGATGCCGGCTTCGCTTTGGCGGCATCCGGTTTGGCATCGGCGGTGGTGCTGAATTTCCTGTTGTGGGCCGGACTGGTGATCTCGATTCCCATTCGTGGTGTGAACCCGCTCTACGGATCGGCGGCCATCGCTGGAGTGGTGTTGATGGTGGTGGCGGCGGCGATCATCTTCGGATTGATCGAAGGTCAGGAACGGTCGGAGCGAATCTTCCGATGGGTGGCTCGGCGATTCCATTTCGACGAAGATCGGGCCGGCGAGGCGGTGCGTCACCTCGGGGGCCGCATGCAGGAGTTGTCGGCGGATCGGGCCATTCTGCGCCGCCTGATTCTCTGGTCGGCGGCCAATTGGTTGATCGACGCGGCGGCGCTGTGGGTGTTCCTGCGGGCGTTCGGGTATTCGTTGTCCGTGGACGGATTGATCGTGGCCTTCGGTCTGGCCAACGTTCTTGCGGTCATCCCGTTGACTCCGGGAGGACTGGGGATCGTGGAAGCTGTGTACGTGCCGGCGCTGGTTGGTTTCGGCCTGCCCCGTGCCACCGCCGTCGTGGGCGTGGTGTCGTATCGCATTGCGCAGTATTGGCTGCCAATGGTGGCGGGCGGGATCACCTACTTGTCGCTGCGTGTGGGGCCGTGGGCCATTGGACGCGAAGGACTGGCGCCACTGCGAGACGTGGTGGCGCGCGTCGGAAGCAACGAAGAGAGCATTCTCGATTTCTCCGAGCGATACCCGGGCCGGGAACGTACCGGCCAGTTGCGGACACCGACCCGAGCCGAACTGGACGCCGCCGAGACACAACGGTTCCGGGAATCGGACGAGGTGGTGAACGACGAGTCGGCGGTGGCTCCGTGGGGGGTCGATCCGGAGGAAATTCGCGACCACGACTAGCGTGGAGCCATGACCGCATACGAGCGACCCTTCGGTCGGCACCTGGAAGACTTCGTCATCGGCGACGTCTACCGCCATTGGCCCGGGAAGACCATTACCGAATACGACGATCATCTCTTCTGCATGATCACCATGAACCATCACCCGCTCCACACCAATGATTGGTTCGCTTCCCAGAGCGTGCAGGGTCGCAATGTTGTGGTGGGCAACCTGGTGTACTCGTTGGTCTTGGGGATGAGCGTTCCCGATGTCAGCGGGGCGGCCATCGCCAATTTGGAAGTGGAGACCCTTCAGCACAAGTTCCCGACCTTTCATGGCGACACCATCCACGCCGAAACCCGGGTCCTCGACGTGCAGGAGAGCAAGTCGAAGAACGATCGCGGCGTGGTGACGGTGGAAACCAAGGGCTTCAACCAGGATGGGAAAGAGGTGTGCTACTTCCGCCGGCGGGTCATGGTCTGGAAGCGCGAGTTCGCCCCCGGTCGCAGCCGTCCCTACGACACCGATGCCGCATGGAGCGAGAGTTAGACGCGGCGCTCCAGCACGACATCATGAGTTGGGTGTCCACCCGACTCCGTCGATTGCCCTGGCGCGAGACGCGTGATCCATGGCCGATTCTGGTGAGTGAAGTGATGTTGCAGCAGACCGGTGTGCGTCGGGTTCTGCCCAAGTGGTCGGCCTTCATGGATGCCTTCCCCGACCCACGAGCTTGTGCTGCGGCCGAGTTGGGCGACGTTCTTCGGCTCTGGCAAGGGCTCGGGTATCCCCGCCGGGCCCGCAATTTGCATCGGGCGGCCAACCTCATCGTCACGGAACATTCCGGACGGGTTCCTGCCGATCTGGATGCGCTGCTCGCGTTGCCCGGAATCGGCGCCTACACGGCGCGAGCGGTGTTGGCTTTCGCACATGAAGCCGATGTCGCCGTGGTGGATGTGAACGTGGCTCGTGTCCTGGCCCGAGTCTGCGGACATCGGCTCACCGCACGTCAGGCTCAGATCACCGCCGATGCCCTCGTTCCGGAGGGAGAAGCCTGGTTGTGGAATCAGGCCCTGATGGATCTCGGTGCCCTGGTGTGTCGACCGGCTCCGCTCTGCCATGAGTGCCCCATCGCCGCCCAGTGTTGCTGGCGCGGAACCGGACCTGATCCCAGCGTCGGTTCGGCTGGGGTGGGAGCGACCCAGAGTCCGTTCGACGGCTCCGACCGTCAGGCGCGCGGTCGACTCTTGAAAGCGTTGGGTGCCGGAAGTATCGAAGCCCGTGATTTGGGTGTCGTCATGGAGCGATCTCAGGAAACGGCCGAACGGTTGGCGGCGGCTCTGGTGGATGAGGGACTCGTTCGGCGCCAGGGTGAGGTTCTCATGCTCTGAACCCCACGGGTGGCCGCTTCAGGCCGTGTGCACGTAGATGGTGTCGGTGTGATGTCGGGGTGAGGTGCGGGACAGGCAGACCACCAAGAGGTCTCCGCTTCGGCAGTAACCCGACGACTTGGCGGCGTCGATGGCATTGGCGATGGCTTCGTCGGTACTGGCCGGTCGTTTGGCGAGAACCGAGCGAACTCCGTACCGCAGCGTGAGTCGCGTGGCCACCCGAGGATCCTCGGTGGCCGCG
The DNA here is from genome assembly GCA_049444115.1 of Ilumatobacteraceae bacterium. GTDB lineage: Bacteria > Actinomycetota > Acidimicrobiia > Acidimicrobiales > Ilumatobacteraceae > Casp-actino8. The sequence continues at coordinate 6,294 of JBMTPW010000110.1, forward strand.
ATGATCGGCACCGGTGGACGGCAGGCCGACACCAGCTCGGCATTGTGGCCGGTGAAGGTGATGGCGAGAATTGCTCGGGCCTGCAATCGGGAGGCCAGCGCGGCTGCGGCCGCCGCGACTGCGGCCTCATCAGGATTGTGATCGGCGAAAGGAGACCGGACTCGGTCCACGCGGTCGGCCTCGGTGAGGATGGCCGCCATTGCGCGGACGCTGTTCGTCGGGTCGTGTCCGATGGCGGTCTCCGCTGAGAGCATCACCGCAGAGGTTCCATCGAAGACCGCGTTCGCCACG
>JBMTPW010000111.1:0-6543 GCA_049444115.1 Ilumatobacteraceae bacterium
GACGCGGTTGAAGGGCCGATGCCCCAGACCCGATTTGTGACCCAAAAGGCGTTTGGTCTGTCGCTCGCGGTCGAGATGAAGCCCGACGCAATTGTGGACATCGCCACCTTGACCGGGGCCTGTATGGCGGCTCTCGGCCCGAAGATCGCCGGAGTTCTCGGCACCAATCAGTCCTTCATCGATCAGGTGCTGTCGGCCGCGGCCAGCTCGGACGAACCGGTGTGGCAGTTGCCGCTCGAACGTGAATACCGCAAGTTCTTGGACTCGAACGTGGCCGATATGAAGAACATCGGCGGCCCCTACGGCGGAGCGATCACCGCAGCCCTGTTCCTGTCCGAATTCACCGGAGAGGTGCCCTGGGCGCATTTGGACATCGCCGGACCGATGAACGTGGACAGCGATGATGGCTGGATGAGTCGGGGCGCCACCGGGTTCGGAACTCGCTTGCTCATCGATCTGGCTCTGAACTTCGCCAAACCCAAGCGCTGATCAGGTCGGCTGCCCGCAGGCGTAGGCCTGCACGAGCGCTGGATGGGGGCATTCATCGCACCAGAGATGATGAGCCTCTCGAAGGTGGTCGGGTAAGCGCGCCACTTGCTTGCGGGGCAACGGGGGAACCACGGCTCGAACTGTCAATTGCTGGTGCTCGGCGTGGATGAGACCGAACATGTCGAGGCGGCGCAGCGACTTGCCAAGGGAACTGCGGGCATCGGTCGCGTGGCCGAGTCCCACGGCCCGGGCCAACTCGGTGAGCTGCACCGTGAACCCGTCGGGATGGGTGACCACGACCACCGCCAGGCGGCGCAACAACCAGGTGGCGGTGGGGCCGAGGGATCCCAACCAGAACAGTTCCACGTAGTCGCCACAGGCATCGTGACCGACGCACTCCACCACCGGATCACGCCAGGGTCGCACGGTGATGGTGGGCGAGGCCAGGAGAGTGATGAGGGCGGTGGAGGTCATGGAGATGAGGGGGGCAGTTGCTCGATGAAGTGAGGGAGATCATTGATCCGCCGCGGTGATCCGGGTGCTGATTTGCGAGACTGTTCGGGTGACCGACGCACTTGTTGCCACTTCGCCAACCGATGCGGATTTCGCCGTGATGGCGGACTGGGTGCGCAGTGCCGGTCGGATCACCGTGCTCACTGGGGCGGGGATCTCCACCACGTCAGGGATCCCGGACTTTCGAGGCAAGGACGGGCTGTGGACCAAGAACCCAGCGGCCGAGAAGGCCTCCACACTGTCGGTCTACCTGCACGACGAGGAGGTGCGACGGGCGGCTTGGCAGGCGCGGGTGAACAACCTGGTACGCGCTTCTTTCGAACCGAACATCAGCCACCGGGCACTCGTGCACCTGGACCGACAAGGTCGCTTGCGGGCCGTGGTCACGCAGAACGTGGACGGTCTCCACGAAGCGGCCGGTCACACTGAGGATCGCGTCATCGCCGTACACGGCACCTGGGCGTATTCGCGGTGCTGGTCGTGTCGGGACCGACTGCCGATGAGCGCGACCCTCGAACGGGTGATCGCCGGAGATCCTGATCCCAAGTGTCTGCAGTGCGGGGGAGTACTGAAGAGTGACACGATTCTGTTCGAAGAGCCGCTGGTGCCCGAAGTGATCGCTGCGGCCATGGAAGCCGCCGAAGACTGCGATCTGTTGCTGGCGATCGGCACGAAACTGAGCGTCACACCAGCAGCCAATGTGGTTCCCCGGGCCCGGGCCGCGGGCGCGCGGGTGGTGATCATCAATAATGAACCCACCGATGGTGACCGCTACGCCCAGGGCCACGTGCGGGGCGACATCGCCGCTCTGCTGCCGGCCCTGGTCGGCTACTCGGAATAGGTCCGAACACTCCCGGTCGAATTCCCGACTCAACGGGTAGGATTTCGGCATGGCTACTTTCCGTGACCTTCTCACTGCCGCCAAATCGGTGATCACCGAGATCGACACCGGCGCCGCTCAAACCGCCATCGATGCCGGTGGAGTGACGGTGCTCGACGTGCGTGAACCCGACGAATACGCCGAGGGCGCCCTCGTCGGTGCCCTTCACATTCCGCGTGGTCATCTGGAAGCTCAGGTGGAAGGACGCATTCTCGACAAGACCGCGCCGGTCATCGTCTATTGCGCCGGTGGTGTGCGAAGTGCGTTCGCGGCCAAGACCTTGGGAGAGTTGGGCTACAGCAATGTGCAGTCGCTCGCCGGAGGGTATGGCAAGTGGATAGACGAGGGCCGCACCTGGAAGGCGCCGGCCTCGCTGAATTCGGAACAGATGAACCGCTACAAGCGGCACCTGCTGCTCCCAGAAGTGGGCGTGGAAGGTCAAGCGGCGCTGTTGAACGCCAAGGTGCTGATGCTCGGTGCCGGCGGACTGGGTTCACCGGCAGCGCTGTACCTGGCGGCGGCCGGTGTGGGCACCATCGGCATCGTGGACATGGACGAAGTGGATGCCAGCAACCTGCAGCGCCAAATCCTGCACAACATCGATCGCATCGGTGACCGCAAGGTGGATTCGGCGAAGAAGACGTTGTCGTTGCTGAACCCCGATGTCGACGTGGTCACGTACGATACGCGGCTCGACGCCACCAACATCATGGACATCATCGCCGGCTACGACGTGATCGTGGACGGGGCCGACAACTTCCCCTCTCGTTATCTGTTGAACGATGCCAGCGTGAAGTTGGGTATTCCGGTGGTGCACGGATCCATCTTCCGGTTCGAAGGCATGGTGTCGGTGTTCCATCCGAAGTTGGGCCCGACGTATCGCGACATGGTCCCCGAACCGCCGCCGAGCGAACTGGCTCCCTCGTGTGCCGAGGCCGGAGTGCTCGGTGTGCTGCCGGGCATCATCGGGTCCATCCAGGCGTTGGAGACCATCAAGGTGATCTTGAATCTGGGCGATCCGTTGATCGGTCGCATCCTGGCCGTGGACACCACCGAGATGACCTTCCGCACCTTCAAGTTGCAGCGGGATCCCTCGAACCCGGTCACCTGGGAGAACCGGGACAAGATCGAGATCCGCGAACTGGACGGGCTCTGTGCTCCGTGGGTGGGTCACTGATCGCGCGACGGCAGGTTGTCGCGGTCCTGCACGATCACTCCGGTGAGCACGAGGGCCATGCCGATCAGATCGATCACACTCGGCGTCTGATCGAGGGCGATGAACCCGATGACCGTGGCGGTCACTGGCAATAGCGCCAGCATCACGCTGAAGCGCCGAACCGGTACGCGACGAAGCACCGATTGATCGATGCCGTAGCCGATGGCGCTCGAGAGCAAACCCACCAGGACACACAAGATGAGAATGCGTAGGGATTCCCAGGCTGGCCCACTGCCAGGAGCACCGACGGGAGTGATGACGAGAGCACCGAGGAGGAGTCCGAGTCCGAGCCCGGCGACGCCGCGATCCTGTTGGGCGACCCGTGAGCCAACGACGATGTAGGCGGCCCACATGGCCGAGGCCAGGAAGATATAGAGCAGACCGAGCGGTTCGTCACCGAGTTCGATGCCGGAAAGAACGGCAACGCCGATCGCCGCCAACATCAAGGCCAACGCGTTGCGGCGAGTGCGGGTGCGAACGGCAGCCACCGCGATCGGACCGATGAATTCGATGGCCACCCCTTTGCCGAGCGGCAGGCGGTCGATGGCCAAATAGAAGAACATGTTCATGGCTGCGGTTGCAATGCCGAACACGGCCATGGCGGCGAGATCCCGACGGGTGTAGGCCTGTTTCAGTCGCGGACCGGCCACGATCATCAGCGCCACCGATGCGCCGATGACGCGCAACCAGGCCACCGAGGCCGGATCGATCTCGTCGAACAAGTCCACGGCGATGACCGCCCCCAAATACTGCGCGGTGGCGCTGATGAGAAAGAGGGCCTCCGGGGGCGCGGTGGCCAGGAACGTCCCGAGGGCGCGACGGGACGATGAAGAGGTGGGAGTGGAGTTCAGTCGAAGAGTTCGGGATCGGTGCGGCAGATCTCCTGCCACAGCGGCTGGAACTGGAACCAGCCGGCCAGGGCGTGACCGGTCTGCTCACGGGTATAGGTGGCGTACTCGTGAGGGATCTTCTTCGGTGTGCCGGCCGCCATGGCCAACAACTGGGCCTGGCAGGAGCGGTCCATGGACAAGAACCAGAAAGCCGCTTCTTCCACCGTGGAACCGACAGTGAAGAGGCCGTGGTTCTGATGGATGGCCGCTTTGCCGCGCGGGAAGTGCGCGGCCAGTTCCTTGCCGGCGTCGACTTCGAAGACCACGGCACCGCCTTGTTCGGAGATGACCGTGTGGTCCTCGTAGAAGATGCAGGCGTCTTGGGTGATCGGGTCCAACGGGATGCCGAGCGAACTGAAGGCCTTGCCGTGCACCGAATGGGCATGGGCCGCTGCGATGACATCGGGGCGCGCCTGGTGAATGGCCGAATGGATGACGAAGGCGGCGCGGTTCACCGGCATCGATCCATGCACCACCTCGCCCTGATGGTTGACGAGCAGCAGATCGCTGACGCGCATGTGGCGGAAACTCAAGCCGAACGGGTTGACCCAGAAGTGATCGGTCAGCTCCGGGTCGCGCACGGTGATGTGTCCGGCGACGCCCTCGCCGAATCCGACGCGGCCGAAGATCCGCAGCGCCCCGGCCAATCGGGACTTGCGGTAGGCGCGTTCTTCTTCGACCGTGTTGAAGGAGGGCATGGCCAAGAGGTCGGCGTTGCCGCCCATGGCCGCAGCGGTGAGATCGGGTTGATTCTGGGTGGCCGTCATGGGGCCAGGCTAGGGCATCGGATGCGCCGGAATCTCGGTGCACCGGGAGGTGGTCAGTGGTTGGTTCGAGGGGGAGCCAACCACTGACCGAAATCAGCCGGGGACGAGGACACCTGAGATGACGTGGATCACTCCGTTGGTGGCGTTCACATCGCTCATCACCACCGGGATGCCGTTCACCAAGGTTTGGTCGCCGCTCTTGGCGATGGTGAGGGTGCCGCCCTGGAGCGTGGTGAGCACGGTGCCGTCGGAGAGATCGGCGAGGGCCAACGTCTCGCCGGCCACGACGTGATAGGTGAGCACGGCGGTGAGCAGGTCGTTGTCGGCGTACACCGCGTCGAGGGTGGCCGCAGGCAGGGCGGTGAAGGCCGAATCGAGGGGAGCGAACACGGTGAACGGACCGTCCCCGCGCAAGGCCTCAACCAAGTCGGCCTGCACGAGCAGAGCGGCGAGAGTGGTGAACTTTCCGGCCACCAGGGCCTCGCCGATGATGTCGCCAACGGGGGATTCGTAGGGCGGCAACGTGGTGGTCGTGGTGGTCGTGGGCTCGCCCGACGCCGCCGTGGTGGTGGGAGCGACATCGGACGCGTCCTCGCCGCAGGCGGCGACCGAGACCGAGGCGACGGCCAGGGTGGTGAGAGCGAGACCGTAACGAACTGCGGTGGAACGCTTCGAGGTGGTTCGGGCCGAGTTGGAACGGTTGGCGGAGGAACGGGGGCGCGGGGTCACAGCGAGGAACCTAGGAGGACCATTCGGCGGTGGTGAGGGCCGAAAGTCCCAACTCCCCGGTCCCTAATCCCGTTCATTTCCCTTGGGCGCGAAATGGTGCCAGAACGCGTCACTTTCGCTCCCATTGGTGTCGAGCCGGTGGTGCTGTCACACTCGTTTCCGTGATTCGCCGAATGTTGACCGTGACGGAGGCGCATGTCATGAAGCCGAGAGTCGAGGGGTGTGCATGAACCGAGAGATCCGACCGCCCGATCTGGCCCCGCCAGCTGCGGCCTATGCCCACGCGGTGGTGAGCGACAATGCCCGTCGTCTGTTGCACACCTCGGGTGTGGTGCCCATCGCTCCTGACGGTTCGGTACCGACATCCATCGAGGACCAGGCTGCGGTGGTGTGGGCCAACCTGCGATCCATCGTGGCGGCGGCACAGATGCGCATGACCGATGTGGTGTCGGTGACCACCTATGTCGTGGTGGGGCAACCCTTGGCCGCGGTCATGGAGGCACGGGATCGAGCACTCGACGGGCATCGCGCGGCCAGCACCCTGGTGACGGTGCCGGCTCTGGCCCGTCCGGAGTGGTTGATGGAGATCGCGTTGGTGGCCGCCGCCGAATCGTGACATCCGCTGGCACCAGCCACGAAATGGCCAGTCAGCACACCAGGGCGTACGCTCCACGGTGATGAGTGATGTTCAGAAGTCCACCGATTCCGGGATCGAGATCAAGGCCCTCTACTCGCACGACGATCTGGCGGACTGGGATCCGGCCGCCAAGTTGGGAACACCCGGTACGCCGCCCTACACCCGTGGCGTGTACCCCACGATGTACCGGGGCAAGTTGTGGACGATGCGCCAGTACGCCGGGTTCGGCACTCCTGAATCCACCAACAAGCGCTTCAAGTTCTTGCTGGATGCCGGTCAGACCGGACTTTCGTGCGCCTTCGATTTGCCCACGCAGATGGGCTACGACTCCGATCATCCCCGCGCCGAAGGGGAAGTGGGCAAGGTGGGCGTGGCCATCGATTCGATGGCCGATATGCGACTGTTGTTGAAGGATCTGCCAC
>JBMTPW010000112.1:0-6482 GCA_049444115.1 Ilumatobacteraceae bacterium
GACCGACTTGATGCGGCGGCGGATGTCGCGGGTCGAGGGCATGCGGTTGCGTCAGCGGGGCGGGTGTAAACGACGAGGCTTATTTGGAGCTGTAAGTGGACTTCCACTCCTGCACAGCGGCCTTGAGTTTGCCTTCAAGATCGTCGTCGAGCTTGGCCTTGTTGCGAATCTCGGTGAGCAGCGCGTCCTTGCGGGCGGTGAAGAAGTCTTTGAGCGAGGCAGCGGCAGCCACGACCTTGTCGATCACCGTCAGCGTCACGCCCGAGGAAGCGGCGCCGATGATTGCATCGACGTTCTCGCTGATCAGACGATCCACAGTGGTGCTCGCAATATCGGTCGAGGTGTCACCGGAGTCACCCTGGCTGTACTCGATCGGCTTTCCGAGAACTCCGCCGGCGGCGTTGATCTCGTCGATCGCGAACTCGACGCCAGCGAACTCGGGTGGTCCGAGGAAGGCCAAGGATCCGGTTTCCGGCAACAGAGTGCCGAGCTTCAGCACGCCGTCACCTGCACGGGTCGCCGCAGTCGTACCGAGCTCGACCACCAGGGCGGCCGGGGCTTCGATCGACACCAGGGTCTCCTTCGAAGCATCGAGACGGTTGTCGGCTCCAAAGACCTGAACGGCGTAGCTACCGGCGAGGGGCTCGCCGTTTCCGTTGAAGTCGAGCGGGCCGGAGACGCCGTCATAATCCGGGTCTCCACCGTCCTTGATGATCTGCAGACACTCGGCAAAGGTGGTGCACTTCGTGCCCTCCTTGGTGATGCCGACGATCTCGTTGGCGTGAGCAGCACCATCGGTGCCGGCCTTCTCAACAGCCAACGCAATCACGACAGCCGAGTCGTAGGCCTCGGCGGCGTAGCTGAAGTCCTCGAGAGCAGGGTTGCCCTTGCCCTCCCAGAACGTCGACAATGCGCCGGTCCACTCTTCACTCACATTCGCACCCTTGGGAGTGGTTCCCTGCATGCCCTCCAATTCTCCTCCGCCTTCGGCCGGAGCCTCGGTGGACGGAGCCTCGGTGGTCGGAGCCTCTGTGGACGTGGACTCGCCGTCGTCGCTTCCGCAGGCTGCGCCTACGAGAGCAAGTCCGACGAGAAGAGCACCAACGCGTGATGCGCGGGTCTTTCTCATAATTGTCTCCCCCTATGGAGATATGGGCGAATGCCCGTTGGTTTGAAGGCAAGAGCATACCCCTGTCGTGGATTACGGTGACCACATGTCCGAGGTTCTTTACGAGGTTTCCGATCACATCGCCACCGTCACTCTGAATGCTCCCGAGCGGTTGAACACCATTTCCGGGGCCATGTTGAACGAACTGTCGGAGCAGTTGCTACGGGCCGATCGGGATCGAGAGGTGCGGTGCATCGTGGTCACCGGGGCTGGAAAAGCGTTCTGCGCAGGCCTCGATCTGGCCGCCCAAATGGGGCAGAAGCAGGCCCTCGGGGTTCTGGACACCGGTGGCGACATGGGTGCCGAGTTCGACCTTCGCACGGCTCCTCCGGTTGTTCTCCACAATCTGGACACCCCGACCATCTGCTCGTTGAACGGGGGAGCGGCGGGGTACGGACTGGATTTGGCCTTCGGGTGTGACATTCGTATCGCCGCCGATTCCGCCAAGTTGAATCCGGGATTCGCGAAGCGGGGCATCCTGCCCGAGAGCGGCGGAACCTGGCTCCTGCCCCGCATCGTCGGCTATGCCAAGGCCGCCGAGATCTGCTTCACCGGACGTACGCTCAGCGCCACCGAAGCCTTGGACCTCGGGTTGGTGAATCGGGTGGTGCCACTCGCCGAACTGGCCGACACGACGATGTCGCTGGCCGCCGAGATCGCTGCCAATGCGCCCCTCGCCGTGCGGGCGATCAAGAGAATGATGCGGGCGGCGGAAACCGAGACCTTCGAGCAGAACATCCATCATGTGTTCCTGCAATTGCTCCCACTTTTTCGCACCAAGGATTTTCGCGAAGGCGTGGCTTCGTTCATGGAGAAGCGACCGCCGCATTTCACCGGTCAGTGATGGCAGGAAAGGAACCCCTGCTCGGACTGCTCGACGGTCTGGCGACGACCCGGGCGATTCGTCGCTACACCGAAGAAAAGGTCACCGACGACGATCTGAACACCATTCTCTGGCATGCGTCGCGCGCCCCCAGCGGTTCGAACCGGCAGTCGTTCCGATTCGTGGTCCTGCGTGACTCGGCAACGGCGTTGGCAGCGAAGGCATTGCTCGGGCAGGCGTTCCGTTCGGGTTGGCAAGCCAAGCGCGGTCACGACCGCTACGAGGAGGGTTCGGGACGGGATCCTGATTCGCCGAAATCCCGTCAAGCCGCGGCAATGCAGCAGTACGTGGACCGGTTCGAAGAGATTCCGGTGGTGGTGTTGGTCTGTCTGATCCGTCATCGCGATGCCAATCCGTACGAAGGTGCGTCGGTGTATCCGGCATGCCAGAACCTGTTGCTCGCGGCGCGGGCTCTGGGACTCGGGGGAGTCCTGACCATGTGGCATCACGCCGTGGAGGACGAATTGCGCGCCCTGATCGGGATTCCCGCCAACGTGGCGCTGTCGGCTTGTATCACTCTCGGGCGGCCGCAAGGCGGGCACGGTCCGGTGCGGCGCCGTCCGTTGCGCGAAATGGTCTACGAGGACACTTGGGGAGAGTCGGCGACCTGGGCGGTGGATCCGCCGGGCACCATGTTCACCGCGGCTGGTCCCGATCGACGATGAGAGAGACGCCGCGGTCGTGAAGGGTGAGTTGGCCGATTGTTACGCCGTGCTCGGGATCGACGCCGAAGCCACCGATCAAGAGATTCGTTCGGCGCGTCGGCGAGCCGCCTGGGCTGCTCATCCCGATCGCGGCGGATCTCATACGGCCATGGCGACGGTCAACGCCGCTTTCGTCGAGATCATGCGCGCCCGCAACTCGGCTTGCGCCGAGCGAGCCGTCGGCCCGCAGCGGATCCACAATGACATTCCCTCGTTCACCGTGAACGTGTTGCCGGTGGAGGCGTTCGAATACTTGATCCTGGCGGCCAAGGACATCGGGGAGATCGTGGATTCGGACCCTCCCTATGTCCTCGAGGTGATGCTCCACTCCACAGGTACCGGCATGCCAATGGATCACGTCGTCTCCGACCACGGCGTCTGGTGTCGCGTGGATGTGGTTCCCGATGCCGGTTCCAGCACGGTGAGCCTGTGGTGCGAGGGCGACGCAGAGGCTTGTCGCGACCGGTGGGTGCAGGCGATCAACGCTCTCGGTGATCAGCAGCTGCTTTGAAGACGCGGTCGCGCACGGCTCGGCCGATCTCGGACTCCGCCGGAACGATCACGAAGGCGTCCTCGATACCGTCGTCGTCGCAGAGGCGGAGAAGTGCATAGAGATCGTGAGCGAAGACATCCGGGTCGGTGGCGCCATCGAGTACGCGCCACGGCCCCGTGCACTTCTCACCGAGTCGGTTCGCTTCGTCCAGGTCCGCGACCGGTCGTACTCGACATCGTGGCGCGTAGTGACTGACCATCATGCCGGGTGCCCTGGCCGGACCGGATGGTGTTGCAACGGGCCCCACCGCAGCCTCGATCCGCTCCAGCGTGATGGATCCGTGCCGCAGGATCTGCGGCGGCGACACGGAACAATCCACGATCGTCGACTCCAGGCCGACGGCGCAGGGCCCGCCATCGAGGACGTAGTCGACATCGAGCCCGAGATCGTCGAGAACATGTCGGGCCGTGGTCGGGCTGACCCGACCGAAACGATTCGCCGATGGCGCGGCCACACCACCGGGAAAGTGTTGCAGGAGCTGCTGGGCCAGAGGATGACTCGGCACCCGCAGAGCCACGGTCGACCGGCCGCCGGTGATCGCTTGCGCACTCGGACCATCCATCGATGCCTTCAACCTGACGATGAGCGTGAGCGGCCCGGGCCACAAGGTGCGGGCCAGGATTTCGGCGGACGGAGGCCAGTCGGCACTCCAGGCCCGAGCCGCGGCGAGATCGGGTACGTGCACGATGAGCGGGTGATCGATCGGGCGACCTTTCACGCGAAAGATGCGTCCGATGGCCTCGACATCGCGGGCGTCCGCCGCCAATCCGTACACCGTTTCGGTTGGAAAGCCGATCACGCCACCGGAATGCAGGATCGCAATGGCTCGCTCGAGATCGGTGCCGCAGCGTTCGTCTTCGGTCACGCTGCTCCGAGAAAGTCGAAAGCGGCGTCGAAGAAGCCGAAGTTCTCGGTGGTGGCGAAGTGATCCACCTTGCGCAAGGTGACGAGTCGGGCGTTCGGAAGGGCACGGGCCAATGGTTCGCCCGGTCCGGCGAAGTCGTGATCGCCGATGACGACGAGAACCGGGCAGGTGACGCGCGCCAGTTCATCCGGGGCGAAAGGTGCCCGTCGGCGTTTCATCACCGCAGTCAGAGCGGCGCGATCATTGCCGGGTTGGTCGGCGTACTGCACGAAGAGCCGAGCGATGTTGTCGCCTGCGCTCGGGTCGTCGTCCGACGCCGAGTCTCCCTCGAGGGCTTGGACGAGACGTCGGTGGGCCTCGTCGTTCTCCGCTTCGAGAACATTGCGTCCGATCCCGGCCAGAATCAAACGATGCACGCGCTCGGGATGATCGATGGCCAGCTGGAGCACGGTCATGGCACCGAGAGAGAAACCGACGAAGTCACACGGGGAATCGGGGGCGGCCTCCAGCACCCTGGACGTGAGATCGGAGTAGGCCTCCGGATCATGGGGTTTGGGGGCGGTTCCGTGGCCGAGGAGATCGACTCCGACCACCGTCCGTCCGGCGTCTTCGAGCAGGTCGGCGAAGCCGCTGGCGCGCCAGGTGGAGACATACGAACCACCCCATCCGTGAACGAGAACGACGGGATGCTCCACATCGGCCAAGATACCTCCTAGCCTGAGTCGGCCCTGACCGCGAGCACCGGGAGCACCATGAGATTCCTGAGCGACACTCCTCCTCCCTACGACCTGACCTACAACGACGTCTTCATGGTGCCGAGTTTGTCGGCGATCAATTCGCGACTGGACGTCGATCTGACCACGACGGACGGGATCGGTACCACGATTCCCATCGTGGTGGCCAACATGACCGCGGTGGCCGGCCGTCGCATGGCCGAGACGGTGTCTCGCCGAGGTGGCTTGGTGGTGTTGCCCCAGGACATCCCCCTCGATGTCATCGGGCACGTGGTGAGTTTCGTGAAGACGTGCCACCCGATCTACGAGACGCCGATCACGCTGGCACCCACCGATACCGTCGGCCAGGCCCTCAGTCTGATCCACAAACGCTCGCATGGTGCGGTGATCATCACCGACGGAGACCATCGTCCTCTCGGTGTCTTCACCGAGGCCGATGCCGCTGGATACGACCGCTTCACACAGTTGCACAACGTCATGTCCACCGATCTCCTGACCGTGGCCGAAGGAACCGACCTGGAAGAGATCTTCCATCGACTGTCAGGTCATCGTCTGACGGCGGCTCCGGTGGTGGATGCGACGGGGCGTCTGGTCGGCTGCGTGACGCGTCGGGGAGCGCTCCGGTCGACGCTGTATCGCCCGGCTCTGAACGAACGCGGCGAATTCCTCACCTCGGTGGCCATCGGAGTCAACAACGAACCGGCGGTCAAGGCCAAGAAGTTGGCGGCGATGGGTGTCGACGTCTTGGTGGTGGACACGGCTCACGGCCATCAGGTCCGCATGATCGAAGCCGTGGAGAAAGTGCGCGCCGCCGCTCCCGGTGTGACCGTGGTTGCCGGCAACGTCGTGACCGCGCAGGGCACCAGGGACCTGATCGATGCCGGAGCCGACATCGTGAAGGTCGGCGTGGGTCCGGGAGCGATGTGCACGACGCGCATGATGACCGGGGTCGGACGCCCGCAGTTCTCAGCGGTGCTCGAGTGCGCCGATGAAGCACGTCGATCAGGGAAATCGGTGTGGGCCGATGGAGGCGTGCGACATCCGCGTGATGTGGCCCTGGCCCTTGCGGCCGGAGCGGGCAATGTGATGTTCGGCTCCTGGTTGGCCGGCACCTATGAATCGGCCGCCGATACCTTGCGCGACCCTGAGGGTCGTCTCTACAAGGAGAACTTCGGGATGGCTTCCAATCGGGCGGTGCGTAATCGCACCCGGCGCGAAGGAGTCTTCGAGCGGGCTCGCAAGGAACTCTTCGAAGAAGGCATCTCGAGTTCGAGGATGTACTTGGATCCGGAACTACCCGGTGTGGAGGACATCATCGACCACATCGTGTCCGGTGTTCGTAGTTCCTTCACCTACGCCGGTGCCGCCACCATGTCCGAATTCCGGGACCGGGCGGTGGTCGGCATCCAGGGGCTCGCCGGGTTCGACGAAGGTCGGCCCTTGGGGACCAGTTGGTGACTGCCGAGAAGGGCACAGGTCCCGTCATCGTGGCGATCGACGGTCCGGCAGGTGCAGGCAAGTCCACGATTGCGCGCGCCTTGGCGGCGTCCTTGGGTTGGGATTACCTCGACACCG
>JBMTPW010000113.1:0-6468 GCA_049444115.1 Ilumatobacteraceae bacterium
CACCCCTCCCGCCACGACCCGGTCTCCATCCTTGGACCAGTCCCCCGTCTTGACGGCCGTGATCACCGCTTGGGTGCGGCCCCCGCGCCGAGGACCGAGCACTGCTGGAAGCACTTGGAGGACGGTTGCGGCTCCCGATCCGGCCTCAGTTTCCAAGGTCACGTGCTTGACGTTCACTTCATCGCCGATCAAGTCCACGAAAGCCTGCAACGAGCTGGCTGCGGAATGGGCAACAGTCAGCGACGACAACGGCAAGCGAACCCGTCGGCTGTTGGTCTTGCGAATGGACAATGCGATCGAGCACACTTCGCGGACCCGATCCATCGTTCGCACCAGGTCCGGATCCGCCGGAATACCCGACGGCCAATCGGCGAGATGCACACTGGGACTTCCCTCGTTCGCAGAGAGGCCGGAGTAGATCTTCTCGCTCACCATCGGCAGCAGCGGTGCGGCGACTCGGCACAGCACCTGCATGACTGAATGCAGGGTGTCGATGGCGTCGTGATCACCACTCCAGAATCGGTCTCGCGACCTGCGGATGTACCAATTCGTCAGGACGTCCAGAAATTCCCGGACCGCACCGGTAGCGGCGAAGAGATCGTACGAATCCATGTCGCCGGTGACGTCATCCACGAGTTCGCAGGTCTTGGCAACGATGTAGCGATCGAGAACGTGAGTCGAATCCAGACGGAAGCGTCCCCGCGTTCCCGCGGCATTCGCATACAACCCCAAGAAGTACCAAGCATTCCAGAACGGCAGCAACACCTGTCGAACGGTTTCCCGAATGCCTGCTTCGGTGACCGAGAAATCGGCTCCGCGTAGGATCGACGAAGAAAGCAGATACCAACGCATGGCGTCGGCGCCATAACGATCGAAGATCGCCCGGGGATCGGGGTAGTTCCGAAGGCTCTTCGACATCTTCTGTCCATCGTCACCGAGCACGATTCCATGACTGACACAGGTCGAAAATGCTGGACGATCGAAGAGTGCCGTCGCCAGGACGTGCAAGGTGTAGAACCAGCCTCGGGTCTGACCGATGTACTCGACGATGAAGTCGCCCGGATAGTGCTGCTCGAACCACTGCTGGTTCTCGAAGGGATAATGCACCTGAGCGAAGGGCATGGAGCCGCTTTCGAACCAGCAGTCGAGGACTTCCGGCACGCGACGCATCATCGACCGACCACTTGGATCGTCGGGATTGGGTCGGACCAGATCGTCCACCGCCGGACGATGCAGATCCGTCACCTTCACCCCGAAGTCACGTTCCAATTCCTCGAGACTTCCATAGACGTCGAGCCGCGGGTGTTCCGGATCGTCGCTCTTCCATACCGGAATCGGCGAACCCCAGAAACGATTTCGGCTGATCGACCAGTCACGGGCATTGGCCAACCACTTGCCGAAAGAGCCCTCCTTCAGATGCTCGGGAACCCAACGAATGTCCTGGTTCAATTCCAGCATTCGCTCCTTGATGCGCGTGACTTCCACGAACCACGACGAAATGGCCCGGTAGACGAGAGGTTCCGAACACCTCCAACAATGTGGATACGGGTGGTCGTACGTCTCGTGACGCATCACGACGCCGCGTTCCTTCAAGAGCCGAATGATGTCTCCGTTGGCGTCGAAGACATGGCGACCAGCAAACGGCACCACATCCGCGGTGTAACACCCGTGTCCGTCCATCGGACAAATGGTCGGGATGCCGGCGGCAGTGCAGGTGTTCTGATCTTCTTCACCGAAACCGGGCGCCATGTGCACCACCCCGGTGCCGTCCTCGACGGTGACGAAGTCTGCTCCGAGCACCCGAAACGCCCCAGGCGTGTCGGCAAAGAAATCGAAAAGGGGTTCGTACCTCAGACCCACCAGCTCGCGGCCGAAAAGCGTGCGCACCGGAACGACCTCTCCGAATTCCCGCGCGTACGCCCGTAGTCGATCAGTGGCCATCACGTAGTCATGGCCGTCACGCGACACCACGGCGTACTCCACATCGGGATTGACGGCCAATGCGAGATTGGACGGCAACGTCCACGGCGTCGTGGTCCACACCAGGATCGTCTGGCCGGTTTCGAGGGTGAATCCCACGGTCAATGCCGGATCCTGTCGATTCCGATAGACGTCGTCCATCCGGGTCTCGGTATTGCTGAGAGGGGTCTCACACCGCCAGCAATATGCCAGAACCCGGAAGCCTTCGTAGATCAGTCCTTTGTCGTACAAAGTCTTGAAAGCCCACATGACACTTTCCATGTATGGCAGGTCCAAGGTCTTGTAATCGTTGGCGAAGTCCACCCAGCGCGCCTGCCGGGTCACGTACTCCTCCCAATCGCTCGTGTACCTCAGCACACTGCTGCGACAGAAGTCGTTGAAGTTGGCCACGCCGAAGGCAGTGATTTCGGGGTGCCCAGAGATTCCCAACTGCTTCTCGGCTTCGACTTCGGCGGGAAGACCATGACAGTCCCACCCGAATCTCCGTTCGACCCGTCGACCACGCATGGTCCGGTACCGGGGAATGGCGTCCTTCACGAATCCGGTCAGGAGATGGCCGTAATGCGGAAGGCCATTGGCAAAGGGCGGGCCGTCGTAGAAGACGAACTCGTTCTCTCCTTCGGCCCCCGCCGGTCGAGCTTCGACGGAAGCGGCGAAAGTGCCCTCGCGCTCCCACCGGGACAGCACTTCGGTTTCGATCAGCGGGAACGACGGCTGCGCCTCGATCTGCGGGTATCCGGATTCACTCATGGACGCCCCGACTCAGCAGCCGAGCAATAAGCCTTGCACCACGATCGACAAGAACAGGAGCACGACCAGAGGCGAAAGATCCAACCCACCGAGCGGAGGCAGAGCCCGCCGCACCGGACCGAGAACCGGTTCGGTGATCCGGGTCAACCAGTATTGAACCGTGGCCATGAAACCCTGAGAAGTCGGGAACCATGACAAGACGATGCGGATGACGATGGCTATCTGGTACAGGCCGACCAGTTGGCACAGCAGTTCCACGGGGATCAGTACTCGGGATACTGCGAACGCGACGCCGGCTTCAGCAGGTAGACGCCACGGGCGACCTTTTCGATCTTCCCGTGCAGGGCGTAACACAGCCCGCTCGAGAAATCGATCATGCGTCGAGCCACGTCGTCCTCGCAGCCCTCGGTGTTCAAGATGACGGGATTGCCGTCGCGGAAGCGATTGGCGACCTCTTGGATGTCGTTGAAGCGGATGGCCTTCACGGTGTGAGGTTCACCCTGAGCCGGACCACCCAAAGTTCGGACCGACGAACCCTGCCGGGGAGCCACCGGACGAGGATGCAGAGCCGAGTCGTCGAAGACGGTCCTCCGGGCCGGCAGTGGATCGCTATCGCGAGGGGTCACCTGCCGGGGAATCGGTCGCGACGGGTCGTCGTATTCGGGCCGACGGGGATCGTGCGGACGAGCCATGCCCCCCGAGCGCTCCATGGGCTCGTAGTCGTCATAGTCGTCGTACGCTTCGTCCTCCCCCAGGCCGAGATAGTCCATAGCTCGTCGAAAGATTGACATTGGCTACATATTAGTGGTCAGGGGCCTTTTTGGGTGGACGTCGACCGAACAGAGCCCGCCCGATGCGCACCATCGTGGCACCCAATGGCACCGCCAAATCCATGTCATCGGTCATTCCCATCGACAGTTCAGCCAATCCGAAGCGAACACGCAGATCGGCCACCGTCGCAAAGGCCTCGGCGGTTCGGTCCCGATCACCATCGGTCGGACCGATGGTCATGAGACCTCGCACCTCCAGACCCTGACGCGTGGCGTGGTCGATGAGATCACCGGTATCGGCTGGTCGGCAGCCGCCCTTGTTCGACTCTCCGGTGGCATTGACCTGGATCAGAACACCAGCTCCCGGGCGACGAGTCCCAATGGCCGTGGCGATGGATGGTCGATCCACGGATTGCCAGATGGTGATCAGAGGCGCCAACATCTCCACCTTGTTGGACTGGAGATGTCCGATGAAATGGATCGCAGGTCGTTCGGAACTCTCCATCGCACCGAACTTCGCAACGACCTCCTGGGCGTAGTTCTCCCCGACGCCGTGACAACCAGCGGCCATGGCCGCCAGCGCCGCGTCGAGTCCGAACCCCTTGGTCACGGCGATGATCCGAACGTCGCGTCCACCGAGTGCGGTGATGCGGTTGCGGACATCCCGCACATTGTCGGCGACGACACGAGGATCGACGGCGACGGGAGGTGCCACGCCGGGATCCGTGGATTCCTCACGGACGTCCACAACGGAACCCTCAGCGGGGAGGCGTCACTTCAGGAACGACGGGACATCGAAATCGTCTTCGCCGTCGTCCTGGAAAGGGGCCAGTGGATCGCCTGCGAAGATGTCCTTCGCCGGAGCTCGCTGTTCCCGTTCGGGCTTTCCAGGGCGACTGGCCGGGCGACCGGAGGTCCTGACCTGCGGTCCACCGTCCCAGCGATCGAACCCGGCGGCGATGACGGTGACTCGCACCTCGTCGCCGAGATCGTCGTTGATCACGGTACCGAAGATGATGTTGGCGTCCTGGTGGGCGATGCCATGGATGATCTCGGCCGCTTCGTTCATTTCCATGAGGGTCATGCTGGACGGACCCGTCACATTGAGCAGAACGCTGCGGGCACCGTCGATCGAGGCCTCGAGCAGATTGCTCGACAAGGCCTTCAGTGCGGCATCGCGGGCTCGGCTGTCCCCGCTGGCCGAACCGATCCCCATCAGCGCCGACCCGGCGTTCTGCAGGGTCATCTTCACGTCGGCGAAGTCGGTGTTGATCAGACCGGGATTGGTGATCAGTTCGCTGATTCCGGACACACCGCTGTAGAGCACCTCATCGGCGCGGGCGAAGGCCTCCATCACCGTGTCACGAGCATCCACGACCGACAACAACCGATCGTTCGGCACGACGATCAACGTGTCGACCTTCTCCTTCAGCTTGGCGATACCTCCGTCGGCCTGAACGGCCCGTCGACGACCCTCGAACGAGAACGGCCGGGTGACGATACCGATTGTGAGAGCGCCCACGGACTTGGCGATTTCCGCCACCACCGGCGCTGCGCCGGTTCCGGTTCCGCCACCTTCACCGGCGGCGATGAACACCATGTCAGCACCCTTCAGTGCATCCTCGATCTCATCGCGATGGGATTCCGCGGCCTGACGACCGACTTCGGGATCGCTACCGGCCCCGAGTCCCCGGGTCAATTCGCGCCCAATGTCCAGTTTGAGTTCTGCGTCACTGGTCATGAGCGCCTGGATGTCGGTGTTCACGGCAATGAACTCCACTCCCCGGAGGTTGCGCTCGATCATCCGGTTGACGGCGTTCACGCCTCCCCCGCCGACGCCGACCACCTTGATCTGGCAAATGTAATTGTTCTGTCCACCAACCATGTCGGGAGACTCCTCCGCTTTCGGGTGCCGGACCAGCCGACGCTGAAACTTATGACTTCTTGTGTTCGGCCGATCCAATGAGGAACTTGAGAAACAATTTGAAGAAAACCTGGAATTGGAGGCCATTCTCGCAGTTATCCCTGGGAAATGGGGGGATATCCAGCCCTTACTGCTCTGTATGCCCCTCCCGGCGGTACTGGTTCCGAGTCCGGTCCCGACCGGCGCCCAGACAGTCGACGGCCTCGATCTGACCCGAATCCGGGCTGGTCAGCGGACGTTGGGCTCACCCGTGGACACGTCGATCACCGTGTAGGACTTGGTGCCCTGGCGCTTGATCTCATTGATGACCCCCACCAACTTGGCTTGATAGTCAGCCGGCGCCCCGAAGATGACTTGGAGAGTCGGAGTGAATTGCAGGGAGATCTCGCCTTCGGGGCTGATCGTGGCCGATACCAGTCGTCCCGCCAGGTCCACCGGGAGAGCATTGATCAACTGCGCCGCCCCCAAGAATGGCTGGGGCACGAATTCCCCGGCCGTCAACGTGGGAGCGGTTCCGATGATGCGCACGTACTCGGTCGGGTCCCCAGCGAGGACGTCGAGCACCCGTCCGTCCCGATCGATGACGCGATTGAAGCCGTCGGAGGAACGCACGAACGCCAATGGGGCGCGCTCATCGACCTGGATGAGCACCGTCGACGGAAGATGCATGCTCACTCGTGCCTTGCGCACCCATGGGATGCCTTCGACGAGCTTCTGCGCCCCGTGGAGATCGGCGGTGAGAATGGGATCTCCCTCCAGGCCGGCGATCACCGCAGCCAGGAGATCCGGATCGGCATAGACGTTTCCTTCGATGGCCACTTTCTTGATCGACAGGATCGGACTCGTCAGCACCAACAGGATCAGCACGACCAGAACCCCGACCGATCCGACGATCACATACCAACGCGGTCGCCAGTGACCTTCGGCCCGCTGCTTGGCGCGGCGCTGTTTGCGTAGGCGCGACAGTTCGTCGTCTTCGGCGCTGCGGGTCCGAAAACTGAACCGACGTCGCGAGGCACGTCGACGTTCCCCGGCAGTCCGCGC
>JBMTPW010000114.1:0-6466 GCA_049444115.1 Ilumatobacteraceae bacterium
GACTGTACGTCTGCGAGTCCACCGTGGAGGCACGCGGCATATTGGCGACAGTCGGTCGGGGCGGATTCGTCCCCGCTGGACCTTGATCATCGGGTTCGGCGGCCCAGGTGTGGGCGTGGAGATGGAAGACGTGCGTTTCGAAGACTCCGGCATGGCCGAAGCGGATCTTCATCGGGTCACCCTGGTAGGCCTGGATGACACTCGCCGTGTAACACGAGAGAGGTCGCGTCTCGGCGGGGTCATTGGTCAACTTGAGACCGCAATCCTCCACGTTGGTGGTGGCCGGAAGGCCGCCTGGGGCGAGCGTGGGGTCTTCGTCGGCGCCGTACTCGGGCAACACGGGCAGCCATGGACCGGAGTCACTGGCCAACTTCACCAGACCAGGATCGCCGTAGACCCATGAGGACAGGACGGTTTCCTCCGATACGCAATCAGCACACCATTCGGGGATGAAGTTCAGGCGCTTGTATTCCGGTTCGGAGCCGAAGTTGAACGAGAAACGCTCGACTTCCGCTCCGCCAACCGGAACCACCACCGGGATCACGTCCTGACTGAGCATGATGGCCTCGCGGAACTTCTGCCCTCCGGGTAGCGCGATGACGGCCTGAACGTACAGGTCGCCGTTCTGGGTGGCGACTCCGGCGTACTGATTGGCCGGCGTCGACGAGGACAACTCAGCGCCACTGATGGGGTCGAACCACCGGGATCCCGCAGGTTCGACAGCGAGAGCACCGTAAAGCCCGTGCTCCGCTCCGCCGCCATCCTTTGCCGCGCCAGCAGGCATGCCCATATCGCGAAACAGGTAGGTTCCTTCGCTCGAAGGGGCGCGCCAGTAGTACGTGATCGATTCGCCGACACCGACGGTGGAGTCAGAGTTGTTCCCGACGGCGCTTCCGTCACCGTTGTTCGGCGCGTACGACACGCCGAAGGCGTGCATCGAAACCCGGGGATCGATCGTCGGAAGGAAGGGACCCATATTCAACGGGTCGAGCTCGTTGGTGAGGGTGATCTCGACGCACTCTCCAACGTTGGCTCGAAGCACCAATGGACGGGGTCGCAAACGCCGATTGGCCGCCGGGTCCAGAGTTGCGTCGGGATTCAACGGCACGGCCCAGTTGATCATGGCCTCTTTGTCCCGTTGCAGAACGAAGGTCATTCCGTTCGGGTCGCCATCAGTGGCGTGGAGAATTCCATCAGGGCCTTCGGCCGGGAGAGCTCCATCGTTGTCCCAACGGCTGTAGGGAATGAAAAGACTCACTGCAGCCACGTCGTACGAGCGCTGCGAGTTGTTCGGCCCGCACGCCGCAAGTGCTGGTGTGGCCGCCTCGAGCATGCCAAGTCCCAGAGGAACCACCGGAGTGACGAACGAAAGAGCCAACAAGATGCCGACGCGACGACGCGGACGCAACGCCACCGGGCGGTTGATCCAGGCCATCCAGGCCAGCCCGAGAACGAAGAAAGCGATGGCTTGACTGGACCCGTCTCGCAGAGCGTGTTCCACCGGGCTCATCGAGGCGTGGCCGTAGCCCGAGGTGTGTTCGGAACGGATCATCAAACCGTGGGCGTACGACGCAACTGTGGCGCCGCCCATGACCAGGAACGAGCCGAGTTGGACGAATCCGAACTTCGTCCGCGGTCCTCGACCGAGAGCCTTCAACACGTCGATGACGGCGAAGGTGAACGCAACCACGCCGATGGAGACCGCTAGCGCAGGCAGCCATTCGCGCAACGTCATGGCCCCTTGTCCGCGATGCAGTCCGATGACGGCGAACGACAGCAGCAACCCAACGAGCCCCGAGCGAACCGCGCCCGACCACTTCATGACCCGCATGCCCCGACTGTCCCGTCGCGCTGTCATTGTTGAATCCATGTCTTCTCCCGCATACGAATCGACTCAGAAAGTGGTCAGGCGAGAGGATTTCGAACCGCCGCTGGACCATTGTCCCAGATCTAGACCAAATGTCTTACGGCGAACTCTAACCTTTTCTTAACCGAAAACCCAAGGCGTAACGAGGAGTTTTTTGTAGCGAGCAGGAGGCCTTCCCAGGAAGCCTCGGGCCGCCGGACGATTCCCGAGATAGCATCCGGCGGATGGGAGCGATCACGGTGCAGGACCGAACGTCGGTGGCAAGGACCGTGGGCCGATCCGGTGTGGGTCGCCGCCTCCTCCCAGTCATATTGACAGGGGTGTTGGTTGCTCTCGGCGTGTGGGGCCTGGTTGCCGACCGAAGCGAACCGGCGGGTGTCGGCGACTCGGTCGGACTGGGTGGTGGCTCGGTTCGGGTCGACGATGCCTGGGTTCTCGGAGATCCCATGGCCGGGATGCATTCGTCCGCCAACCAGTTCGCCAGCCTGGGAATGTCGATGTCTCAGATGCTTCCCGATGCCGTTCCGGAAGGAATGAAAAGAGTCGCGATTCAAATGCATTTGGCGGCTGGCTCGACCCGTGAGATGGAGTTCCCGGCCCGCGACTTCGCTTTGGTCGTGGATGGGGTTCGCTACGGCACCTATCGATCGTTGCTCGGGGATCAACGTCTGTCGCCCGGGGATCAGCTCCTCGGGATGGTGGTGTTCGAGGTTCCCATGGAAGCGCTGAGTGGAACTCTCGAGTCACCGCGTTTCGACCGGATGTTCCAACTCGATTTCGGTCCGGGTGGCGAACACGGCCACAACAAGTAGTCGCGCAACCAAGTAGTCGCGCAGTCGCCCTCACGCTCGAGTGGAGGCGATCATCTCAGCAGTCCACAACTACGCTTCGGGGATCCTGCGGATCGGGGGTTGGAACGTGGCCTATGGGGGAGAGCGCACCGTCGGTGAGCCGGTGAGGAACTGGCTGAACGACTGGGACTGGCTCGACGATGCCTGGGGTGAGAACGCCATCTCCATTTGGAACGATGTGCGCGCCCAGTGTCCCGTGGCCACGACCGAGCGCTACGGCCGGGCGTTCATGCCCGTGACCATGGAAGCGGTTCGCCACATTGCTCAGGACACCGAGAGTTTTTCATCGGTCTGGGTGAACGTGGGCCGTCCCGACGCCCCCCGGTCTCCGGCTCCGCCCATCACCAGCGATCCTCCGGATCATCACGGACATCGGCGCTTGATCCTGCCGGCGTTCAACCCCAAGGCAGTCGCCGCCTTGGAGCCCGAGTTGCGATCGTTTTGTCGTCGCCTCATCGCCGACATCGAACCGGCGTCATCTGCCGACGCTGCCGAGCAATACAGTCAGCACATTCCGGTGCACGGCATCTGCCTGCTCACCGGTCTCCCCGAACAAGACGCCGATCTCTTCCGGGACTGGATCTACAAGACTTTCCAATTGGCCCCCAAAGACAACACTGTGCGGTTGCAGGTCATGACAGAGATGACCGAATACATCGGTGCATTGCTCAAGGGTCGTCTGACCCAGCCCCAGGATGACCTTCTCACGGTCATCGCCAACGCAGAGATCGACGGCAACGAGGTGCCCTGGGACATCAAGGTGGGGTACGTCCGACTTCAGATCGTGGCTGGTATCGACACCACATGGTCGGCCATCGGATCGGGGCTGTGGCACTTCGCCCAACACAACGATCAGGTGCGACGCCTCGTCGCGGTGCCCGATGATCACGAACTCTGGCAACAGGCCAATGAAGAAGTTCTGCGTTTCTATGCGCCGGTGACCATGGCCCGCAAGGTGGTGAAGGACGTGGAGGTAGCGGGTTGCCCGATGCACGTCGGGGACCAGACCTTGGTGACCTTCCCGGCGGCCAATCACGATCCAGCAGAGTTCGAACGAGCCGACGAGTTCATTCTGGAGCGCCGCAACAACCGCCATGTGGCCTTCGGTCTGGGAATCCACCGCTGCGCAGGATCCAACCTGGCGCGGCTCGAGATGCTCGTGGCCTTCCAGGAATGGTTACGGGCCTTTCCCGATTACTCTCTCGATCCGTCGAAGAAGGTCACCTGGGCCAATGGACAAGTGCGCGGCCCGCGCATCTTGCCGGTGCTCACGGGCCGCTGAGATTGTTCCGGTCTTCAGCCGAGCCCTCGCTTGTCCTGCTTGAGAGCCGTGTCCACGCTCACGGCCGAAGCGATCACCAATGGCAGAAGCGGGGCGTCGAGTTTCTTGTGGATCTGCACGACGTAGTTGTCGGCGGTGGTGAAGGCGGTCTTCACGACTCCTTCGAAAGTCTTGGTGATACGAGCCACTTCCTGCCCCGAGGCGTCTTCGATGGAAAAGTTCCAGGCTCGCCAGTTCTCGGCTTTGATGGCTCCAACGTCCTGGCCATCCGCAATTAGCGCGAAGTTGATCTTGCCGATCACGTTCTTCTGCATAATTCGACCGATCTCGGCACCGGCTCCATCGCTGACGATGATTCTGCTCTTCACGATCTTGCCGGGTCGCACGATGCGCAACTGCACCGCGCCGGTGTTGTCGGAGACTTCCAATGTGTGCGTGAGAAACTGATCGAGACTCGAAACCAAGCGGAGGACCTTCTTCAACCACGACTGACCCACCTGGTTCACCTGGGCGATGGGCGTTCCGTGTTGGTCGTAGATGGAGTATTGATTCGTCAACTCGATGATCTTGGCCTTCTGATTGACCACCAGGATCGGCTCGGTGAAGAGCGTCCCGCCGCCAGCGAATGCTCCTCCATCGAGTCCGGCACCGCTCCAGCCATCGCCGGAAACCTGATCACGAATTCTTTCGCTGTCGTCGCTCATGGGCCGACCATAGTGGGAATACGGTGCTCTTCGAGCGGCATGCCCCGTCGTCTCCCGGGCGTTCACTACCATCGGGCATCATGGATTGGATCTCGAACCCCGAAGTCTGGAGTGCGCTCGCCGCCCTGCTCCTCCTGGAAATCGTCCTGGGTGTGGACAATGTCATCTTCATCTCGATCCTGGCATCCAAGCTTCCAGCAGAACAGCAATCGCGGGCCCGGAGAACGGGTCTGTTGGCTGCTGGGGGGATGCGGGTGGCGTTGCTCCTGGCGGTGGGCTGGGTGATCGGCCTCAAATCCGAATTGTTCGAACTATTCGGCCTCAGCTTCTCGGGCAAGGACTTGATTCTGCTGGCGGGAGGAGCCTTCTTGATCTACAAGGCCACCAAGGAGATCCACGACAAACTCGAGGGCGAGGAGCATGGCGCGACCGGAAAGGCGGCTCCCACCTTCGCCGCGGTCATCGGTCAAGTGTTGATTCTCGATCTGGTGTTCTCGATCGACTCGGTGATCACCGCAGTGGGCATGACGTCATATATCGGAGTGATGGTCGCCGCCGTGCTCACCTCGATCGTGGTCATGTTGGTGGCTTCGCGCAGTATCTACGATTTCGTGAATCAGCATCCGACCGTGAAGATGCTGGCACTGGCGTTTCTGCTTCTCATCGGTACGACGTTGATCGCCGAAGGTTTGGGACAGAAGATTCCGAAAGGCTACGTGTATTCGGCGATCGCCTTCTCGGTGTTGGTGGAAGCCCTGAACATTCGGCTGGCGGCCAAGAAGAAGGGACGGATACAGCCAGTGCATCTGCATCAGAAGATCGCCGCCGACCGTCCCTGAGTGCTCAGGCCGGGTCGATGCGCTTCAAGCCACCATCCAATGACAACGTGTACAACTCGCCGTCGGGACCTTCGGCGAATGACGTGAGAACATTGCCCTGTTCGGAAATCGGGAGACGTTGCAGTCCGTCACGTCCCATGGCGTGAATCGGACCGGTCATGTCTCCAAGGACGAGGGCTCCCCGAAGTTCGGGGATCTTCGTACCGTGATAGACGTAGCCGACGATGATGGCGATCCAGCCGGGGTGTTCGAATTGATACAGGGGTTCGGTGAATTCGAGGCCCTTGCCTCCCGGTGAACGACGGCCGAATCCCTCGTAGAAGTACCAACCGAAATTTTGACCACTGGTACCAGGTGGGATGTGATTCAGTTCCTCCATCACGTTTTCTCCCACCTCGCCGATGAAGATCTCTCCGTTGGCCCGGTTGAGAGTGAACCGATGCGGTTGCCGCAATCCCTTCACGAAGATCTCCGGGCGCTTCTCGGGGTCGTCGACGAACGGGTTGTCCGGCGGCACCGAGTATCCATCGCCCTCGGCATTCGGAACGATGCGCAGAATGCCGCCGAGGAGAGACTGGAAGTCTTGCGACGTCCGCCCGGCGTTGCCTCCACCGTCTCCGAACGAGGCATAAAGAATGCCGCGATCGTCGAAGACCAACATCCCGGCCTTGTGGCTGAGTCCGGGTTGCTCGATGACGATGACCTCGCGGCGCGTCGTCGGATCAGGTCGGCCCTCGACGATGCCATAGGACACGATGTGGCTGTCGTTTCCCCGGTCGGTGAAGTTGAGGAACAGTCGGCCGTCGAGTGGGTTCACGGCAATGCCCAACATGCCCCGTTCCGAGCCGTAGACGAACGGAGAGACTTCGGCGGTCAGGTCGAGAACCAATTCCAATGTCGAGAGATCCCGCGGCGCTCGAAAG
>JBMTPW010000115.1:0-6391 GCA_049444115.1 Ilumatobacteraceae bacterium
ACTCCCGAAGTGAATTCGAAAGCTTCGGTTCGGCGCGTTCGGATCTGGCTGCGGATGAGCTGGGCGTTGTTGAAGGCCTGTCTCTCGGCAACCTCGTCGCGCCGATCCAGGAGGTAGTTGCGGGCCGTGAAATAGCTGACGGCCGACAGCGAGAGAGAGGCCGCGATTGCGGTCAGGAGGAATGTCAGCGTGACCCGGCGGCGCAGGCTCAGCCGGCGGAGACGTTCCGAGAACTTCACCGGGTCATCCTGCCGGATCGGTCTCGGTTTCCGGGCGTCGCCACCCTCGACATTCGATCGCCCGGCCCGGAAGCAAGTTTCCGGACCGGGCGAGATCTGGCACACCGGGCGAAGGGGACCAGGGGGAGGACGATCCCCTCCGCTCCAGTGTGAACAGGCACCAGTGTGACGATCTCATGTGAAGGGACCGTGCGCAGATTGTGCGTTTTCTGTAACAAATTCGCCTCCGACCCGATCCGCCGGCTCACCGACGAACGGGCCGCCACCGATCCGGACGAATCTGCGAAAGTAGTCGGGTGAACTCCCTGCTCCTGATCGAGGATGACGACCAGATCCGCCTGGCGTTGCGCTTGGCTCTCGAGGACCAGGGGTACGAAGTGATGGAGGCTCCGGACGGTCGGACGGGTCTGGCCCAGTTCCACACCCGGGAACCCGACCTGGTCCTGCTCGACCTGCGACTGCCCGACATGTCCGGATTCGAGGTCTGCCGAGCCCTGCGGGCCATGTCGATCGTGCCCATCATCATGGTCACGGCCCAGACCGACACACAGGACATGGTGGCGGGGCTCGAAGCCGGAGCCGATGACTACGTGACCAAGCCGGTCGTGCCGCGCGAATTGGCGGCTCGTATCCGAGCCCATTTGCGCCGCGTGCAGCTTCAGGGGGGTATCGGTGCGGCGCCGACGAGTGAGATCTTCGGCGATATCGACCTTCGTCGGGATCAAGGGTTGGTGTTCAAAGCGGGTCAGGAGATCGCCCTCACGAAGACCGAATTCCATCTTCTGTGCGAATTCGCCGACCATCCGAACACGGTGCTCTCACGTGACCAACTCTTGGAGCGGGTCTGGGGGTACGACTACCTCGGCGACAGCCGTCTGGTGGATGCGCACGTTCGTCGCCTGCGCGTGAAGATCGAAGAACACCCTGACGATCCGCGACTCATCGTCACCGTGCGCGGGATCGGTTATCGCTTGGTGGCACCGGGCTGACGCTGTTCGACCGGTGACGTTGCCCGGACTCAGGTCATCGAGCGCAGGAAGGCTTCCACGTCGGTACGGGTGACGGTGCGCTTCATGGGAGGCAGTGCCGAGAGGATGTGTCGCCGGTATCCGGCGGTGCCAAGGCGCGGGTCGAACACCGCCACGACGCCGCGGTCGTTGATCGAGCGAATCAGGCGTCCTGTCGCCTGGGCCAGCAGGGTGGCGGCGCGTGGCAGATCGATCTCGCGGAAGGCCTCGCTCCCGACGGCCTCGCGACGCGCGCTCAGAAGGGGATCATCGGGTCGGGGGAAGGGAATGCGATCGATGGTCACGAGCGACAAGGTGCGTCCCGGAATGTCGATCCCTTGGAAGAAACCCGAGGTTGCGAACAGGCACGAGGATTCGTCCTCGCTGAAGATCTTGATCAGTTGGTTCTTCTGGTACTCGCGCTGCGAGAGAACCGTGACATCGAGGCGCGGTCGAATCCAATCGACTGCCGCATCCATGGCGCGGTAACTCGTGAAGAGAGCCAGAGTTCGACCACCGGCTGCCGTGATGAGCGATAGCAGTTCTTCGTGCATGGCCGGTGCGAATCCGGGATCGTTCGGGCCAGGGAGATGGACGGCGCAGTACAGCAAGGACTGGGTCTGGTAGTCGAACGGGCTGTCCACCACCAACGATCGGGTGCCATCGACCGGCAACCCGAGACGTGTCGGCAAGTTGAGGGGGATGGTGGCACTGGTGAGAATCGCCGTGGTCTTGTTCCACACTCCCGCAGCCATGACCGGACCGACATCGAGTGGTGCAATGTCCAGGCGCGGGTGCTCTTCGGTACCACTCACGAAGGGAACGAAGGAGTCGGTGATCGTCAACGCGGTGTCGATGCCCCCGGACAGTCGAGTGGCCAGAGTCTGCGCCCGAAGTCGGCGTTGGTGGGCGTCGTCATCGGAGGTTTCGATGGCCCGTAGCGCTTCGAGAACTTGGTTCACCACCAGGCGACCTTCACCGAGAACCTCGGTCACGCCTTCCGGTAGGGGGACACCGAGACGCTTGCCGACATCGGGCTGGAGCACCCCGGTCAGACGGTCGCCGATGGCCACGAGACGGGGGATCAAGTTGCTATCGGCGATGATGCGTTTGGTCGCCGCGGCGAAGTAACGGAAGTTTCCGGAATGGAGAGCGATCCCCACCGTATCGCTCATGATGTCTTCCAGTCCGTGGGCCTCGTCGACGATCAGGACGTCGTGTTCGGGCAGGAGCGCACCTTCGGAAGCCACGTGGATTCCGTACAAGTGGGTGTTGACCACCACCACATCGGAGTCCGCCGCCTGCAGTCGGGCCAGTTCGGCGAAACACGATTCGCCCTGCGGGCATCGGCGGGCTCCAGGACATTCGTCGCTGCCGACACTCACGGCTCGGAGTGCGGTCGTCGAGGGGGACCAGTCCAACTCGGCGAAGTCGCCGCTCCTGGAGGTTCGTGACCATGTCTCGAGGCGCTCGATCTCCCGTTTGACCGTTGGCGCGAGTTCATCGAGATCGAGAAGCGTTGCGGAATCGGCAGGTGCAGAGCGCTGCGAGGCCAACTCGGCAAGGCGTTGGAGGCAGATGTAATTGCTCCGACCTTTCAAAATGGACCATGAGAAGTCGTCGTGTCCGACCCGTGACCATTGGTCGGTGAGGAAGGGGAGATCCTTGTGCGCCAGCTGATCCTGAAGGGCCTTGGTGGCCGTGGCGATGACGGTTCGCTTGCCGGACAAGATGGCCGGAATCAGATAGGCAAGGGTCTTGCCGGTTCCGGTGCCCGCTTGGACCACGAGATGACGAGTGTCGGCGATGGCCTCTTCCACGGCTTCGGCCATGTGCCGCTGACCTGGACGGTTCTCGTGATGTGGAAGGGCGCCGGTGACGAGATCCAGGGTCTCGGCGGTGTTCACCTCGTTGCACCGGCGGCCAGATGCAGAGCGGCCTCCAGGTCGTCGACGTCGAATTCCGGCCAGGTGTTGGCCGAGAAATGAATTGGTGCTCCGGCCGCCTGCCAGAGCATGAAATTGGAGACGCGCATTTCACCAGATGTCCGGATGAGAACGTCGACCGGCGGGAGGTCGGGCGCGTACATGGCGCGGGTCAGTGACGCAACGGTGGGGGCGATGCGCTGGTTCTGCACTCTTCGTGCCGCATCGGTGATCTCGGCACGACTGCCGTAATCGAAGGCCACGGTGAGGGTCATTCCGGTGTTCTGGGCAGTGTCGGCGATGGCACGCTCGATCGCGCGCTGGACGTAGCGCGGCGTGCGGGCTCGGGGATCGTCGAATGGCCGGCCGATCCAAAGCACGCGCACATTGTTCGCGTTCAGTTCGTCGAGGCGGCCGAAGAGCTTTTCGTGCAGTCCCAGAATGTGGCGGACCTCGTGCCGTGGCCGAACCCAGTTCTCGGTGGAGAACCCGAAGACCGTGAGGAAGTCCACCCGGCGCGCCACGCTGGCCCGCACGATTGCTGCCAGGTTCTCCTCACCGGCCGTGTGGCCTTCGGTTCGGGGCAGTCCTCTCCGCTTGGCCCAGCGACCGTTCCCGTCCATGATGCATGCCACGTGCACGGCCCAACGGTAGTCGCCCGCCGTGCCGGAGTTCGTCGCTTTCACCGGTGCCACCCGAACTCGGCACGCTCGGCCACAATGGACCCATGGTGCGGCGCTGGGGAACGTTGTTGGCGCGTCGGGCTGCGAATCTCGAGGAGCGAGGGTTGCAGCACATCGTCGTTGCCGGGGGCTCGTGTGCCGAATGGGACGATTTCGACGAGTCGGACTGGAAGACGCGACTGGATCTCTTGGCCGACGTGGCGCGCCGGTCCGGGGCGCGGTTCGTGACCGTTCGTCCGTACGAGCCGAACGAATCGCCACGATTTCGAGGCGGCACGGACACGGCATCGGGTCCGGTAGAGGGTGCGGCGGACCGTCATCGCCACATCATGAGGTTGAGCGATGGCGAGATGGGGATCACTGTTTCAGTGGACTCCACGATCGACGGCCGTCAACGCATCTGTGACGTGTTGGCCAACTGGCCGACCGGGTCCGAAATCACCGAAGCAGCCCTCGGGCGGGCGTTGTGTGGAGATGCCGGTGAACCCGATCTGGTGGTGGTGCTGGGTCCGCCGAATCGATTGCCGCGGTCCCTGGTGTGGGAACTGGCGTACAGCGAATTGGTTTTCGTATCGGCGTCGTGGCGGAACCTGTCCACCGACGACGTGGTGCGCGCCGTCGATGAATTCGCCGGACGAAGTCGTCGTTTCGGCGGAGTCGAGGAATGACCTCGAAGTACTACCGGGATACGGGCATCGTGCTTCGAACCTACAAACTGGGGGAAGCCGACCGAATCATCGTGGTGCTCACCGCGGAACACGGCAAAGTGCGAGCCATCGCCAAAGGCATCCGCAAGACCAGGTCCAAATTCGGTGGTCGCCTGGAGCCGCTTTCCCACGTCGTCCTGCAGTTCCACCGCGGTCGCGATCTGGACGTCATCAGTCAAGTGGAAACGGTGTCGACCTCGGCAGCCGTATTCGGTGATCTGGACAGCATGACCGAAGCCAGCACCATCCTGGAGGCAATCGATCAGTTGGTGCCGGACCGAGAACCGGTTCCCCAGATGTATCGCATGTTGGTCGGTGCCCGGCAGACTCTTCTGACGCGACCCTCCCCAATGGTCGTTCCGGCATTTCTGTGGCGACTACTCAGTGTCGAAGGATTGCGCCCCGAGTTGAGTCGTTGCGTGTCGTGCAACGAGGAGTTCGGTGACGTCGTTTCTGCTGGAGATCGGGGTCTCGTCATCGACGTGGATCTCGGAGGTGTGGTCTGCAGGGCTTGTCAGCGGGGTCGTCAGGATGCGGACCGAACCGATGGCCACGGAAGTTGGGCTCCGATCTCGAGCGCGGCGTTGACGGTGATGCGCGACCTGCTGGAAGGGCGCCTGGGCGAGGTTCTCGATCGGGCTCATGACCCCGCTGGACAACAAGTCGATGATCCGGTGGCCAACGAAATTCTGGTTCTGGCCACCAGGGCGTTCGAGCACCACGTGGAGCGCCGTCTGAGGTCGGTGTCGATCTTCGAACGACGGTGACGAGAGTCGAATGGCCGCAAATGTGGCGGCGGTTCCCGTTGACTCACCAATAGCCTCAGCGCCTATGCCTGCGACGGACCTCGAACAGATCGTCAATCTCTGCAAACGTCGGGGTTTCGTCTACCCCTCGGCCGAGATCTACGGAGGGTTCCGGTCCAGTTACGACTATGGCCCCCTCGGATCGCTGATGCTGCGGAACGTCCGTGAATCCTGGATCCGCACCATGGTTCAGCAGCGTGACGACGTGGTCCTCATCGACGCAGCCATCCTCGGCCCGCCACAGGTCTTCGAGGCCAGCGGCCATCTCGCCAACTTCAGCGACCCGCTGGTCGACTGCCGGTCGTGCAAACAGCGTTTCCGCGAGGATCATCTCGAGGACAAGCACACCTGCCCGCAGTGCGGAGCCAAGGACAGCCTGACCGAGGCCCGGGCGTTCAACCTGATGTTCAAGACATTTGCCGGACCAGTGGAAGGATCTGGGGCAGAGGTCTACCTCCGACCCGAGACGGCTCAAGGAATGTTCGTGAACTTCGCCAACGTCCTGCAGACCAGTCGCAAGAAGCCGCCCTTCGGCATCGCCCAAGTGGGCAAGAGCTTCCGCAACGAGATCACTCCGGGCAACTTCATCTTCCGAACCCGCGAATTCGAGCAGATGGAAATGGAGTTCTTCGTCCCTCCAGCCGAAGGTCCGAAGTGGTACGACTTCTGGTGCCGTGAACGTCTGCAGTGGTACATCGATCTAGGAATCCCGGCTGAGATGCTGCGCCTGCGAGATCACGATGCCGATGAGCTCAGTCACTATTCAGCGGGTACGGCTGATGTTGAGTTCGCTTATCCCTGGGGTTGGGGAGAATTGGAAGGTATTGCCCAGCGGACCAACTTCGACCTCAATCAGCATTCCACTCACTCGGGACAACGCCTCGATTACTTTGATCAGTCCACGAACGAACGCTACGTTCCGTTTGTCATCGAACCAGCCGCTGGGGTCAACCGGGCCATGGCCGCGTTCCTCTTGGCGGCCGATGAGGAAGATGAAGTTGGCGGGGAAGCTAGTACGGTTTTG
>JBMTPW010000116.1:0-6379 GCA_049444115.1 Ilumatobacteraceae bacterium
CGCTGCTGGCGGGCCTGGGCCATCTCGCCGACATCGGCCCGTTCCATCCGAAGTTCTGGTTCTCCGAGCGGCCCGTGGGCACACCTCTCCTGCTGTGGCTGTGCGGATCCAATCTGCATCTGTTCTTCTTGGTGCAGACCTTCGTCTTCGCCGGAAGCGTGGCCGCTCTCGGGCGTGCGGTTCTCGAGGCGATGCGATCACGTCTCCTTGGTTGGCTCACCGTCGCCGCCATCGTCGCGGTGGCGGTGCAGCCGCGTTTCGGGATCTGGCACCTCGAAGCCCTGAGTGAGTCACTCGGCTCGAGCCTCGGCATTCTGACCTTCGCTCTCTGGCTACGGGTGGGCACTGATCCGAGCAGGCGCGCCATGATCCTGGCTTCTCTTGCCACCGCGGCCTGGACTCTCACTCGCGATGTGCACGCCGGCCTGGCGGTCGTGATCATCGCAGTCCTGGTCCTCGCGGCGCGTCCGACAGCGAATCGCAGCACCGAGCGGCGCACCCTGCTCCGTTCGGCAGCAGCCCTCGGGCTGGTGGTCCTGTACGTGGTGACATCCCAGGCCATCAGTGACCGCAATCAGTATCCGCTCATGAACAACGTCGGACTGCGCGTTCTACCCGATGCCGAGATGACCGATTCCTTCATCGAACGGGGAATGCCCGGCGGAGAGGCATTGGCCGCCAGATCGGGCCGCGATACGTGGGACGACGACTCGGCATTTCTGACCTCGCCCGACCTCGCCGATTTCCGCGACTGGGTGGAGGGACGTGGGCAACTCGTACAGATGGCGTCATTGGTCGTCGATGCGGACTTCTGGATCGGAGCCACCACCGATGTCCTACCGTCGGCGTTCGCCTATGACTTTGCCGACTACGACCGCTTCCAGAGCTCGGATCGCCTGCCCGATCGGTTGTTCTGGTTCGGCGGGGTGCAGTCGGGTACCGCAGCGACCGTCTTGGCCATCGTGGCCGGCTTCGGTCTGCTCGCCCTGGCGGCGCTGACCGGCCGCCGGCCACTTGTCGCGATCCTCGCCACAGCGGGGGTGATCTGCGCTCTCGACTTCTACGTATCGGCATCCTCTGATGCCGTCGAGGTCTTGCGACACCTCATCGGACCGGTTCTCCGTTTCCAAGTGATCGGTTACGTCGTCATCGGTCTGGCACTCGACGCCCTGTGGGGGCGGGTGACCGCACGTCGCGGCCTCGTTCGGGAGGCGCGGCGCGTTCCCGTGCGCCGGTCCACGGCGACTGCCGTGGCCTTGGCCGCGATCGGTCTCTTCGTCGCTTGGGTGGGACTCGAGAACAGGTCGCAGGATTTCGACCCTCAATACGCGCGCACCATCGTCGAGCGTGCTGCGAGATTCGGCGGCACGTACTACCAGAACGGGATCCACAACAAGGGACCACTCGAAACCGCGATCTACGACTCGGCCCGCTGGTTCACCTCTGCCGACGCCTATTGGTTCGGGATATCCGCGTATGTGATCCTGGCAGCGCTCGTCATCGGCGCAGCCTTCTGGTTCGTGGCCCGCGCCGTCGGCGCAACCCGTCCACTGTCCACAGCCGCATTCGCCCTCGCGGTCATTCACTTCACCGTGTCCACGAGTGACTATGCCGGAGTTCTCTACAGCCGCAACATGACCGTGGCGCTGCTCGCCACTTCGTTGGCCCTCGCATTGTGGCCCCGTCTTTGGACCGAACGGCGCCGAGCCACCATCACCTTCGTCATCTGTGGAATCGCCATCGGATTGGCCGTGCAGACCTTGCTCACGACGGTCTTCGCCGGAGCCGTTCTGGCGATTCACCTCCTGGTCGCACGGTCCGAAAGCACATCGCTCCGACGCCCCGCACGCACCCTGGCGGTCACCGTTGTCGCCACCGTCGCCAGCGCACCGTTGTGGTATGCGATTCGTGGTGCCTTCGACGAGTTCTGGTCCGGGTGGTGGACATATGCCCGTTTCATGAGTGCGGGGACCG
Organism: Ilumatobacteraceae bacterium; assembly: GCA_049444115.1. Classification (GTDB taxonomy): domain Bacteria; phylum Actinomycetota; class Acidimicrobiia; order Acidimicrobiales; family Ilumatobacteraceae; genus Casp-actino8. The sequence continues at coordinate 1,975 of JBMTPW010000116.1, forward strand.
GACGAGGTCTCGTGGATCAGTTCGGATTGGGTCTGACCAAGATCGTCGGTTACTACCAGGAGCGCCCCGAAGTGGTGTTGGCCCTGGTGGCGTTCGTCCTGGTCACCCGCAGCGAATGGGCGACGATGAATCCGGAACGACGACGCTTGCATGTCCTGGCACCGACTTGGTTCGTGGCCGCGTGGCTGGAATTGGTGTTGGCTCAGCGTTACTCCAGCCACTACTTCTCGGTCCTCGCAGTTCCGACCATGATGATGGCCGTCTTGGCAGGTCTCTCGATCTCCCGAGTTCTGGCTTTCGGCCGCGGCGCTGATGCAGCCAGCCCGTCCGGAACGAGCATGCGGACCACCCTGCTGGCGTGCTCCGCGCTGATTCTCATGCAGGGAACCGACATCGTCTGGTCGGGAATCGAGGGTGCATCGAAGTTCCGTGGTGTCACGGAATACGTCGCCGAACGCCGCGATGTGCAAAGCGGCACCACTCGCACCACCAGGGCGGTCCTCGACCTCGTCTCCTCCCAGGGGGACGCGCTCCTCGCGTGGACCATGTATCCCTGGACGTATCTCGAACAGCAGCGGGTTCCGGCAACTCGCTTCAGTTGGAAATCGTTCCTCATCGGCGAGATCTATCTGGGACGAACTTCGTCCGAATACGTCCTGCCGCGCACGACGTCGTGGTTCAACGCAGATCTGGCGGAATCCCGTCCTACGACCTTCGTGCGACCGGTGGAGACGGTGCTCGTCGATGGCACGCCGATGGACGCGGTCCTCGACACGTTCGAGCAGGTCTATCTCGGCCCCGACGTCGAAGTCCGCTTCGCGCGCGATGTCTGGAGAGCAGCACTCGAACAGCGCCAGCCGATCGACCTACGCGGTCCGGAATCGCTGCTCGCAGCGAACGAGACGTCCGAGACGGGATGGACCGTCGACCTCGGTCGCGGTACCGAGGCCACCGTCGCGACCACGATGTCCTCCGCGCCACTTCGCCTCCTGTCCACGGCACGATCGGGATCGTGCTGGCGCATCGATGCCATCGTGCAACGCCCCGACGGAGACGATGACAATTCACTGAGATTCGTTTTCGATCAGGCCGGGGCAACTGATGACGCGATATCCGATCACCAGGTTCACCTGGGAATGGACGTCACACGAGCGTGGTCCGGTGACCTCTCGGCGCGGTATCTCGACCATCTCTTCGAGCCCTCGGCGGGGCGCGCACTGGAGATCACCGTGCTCATCGGTGCTCAGGCAGCGGCCCTCGTTGTGGACGGGACCATCGTGGCTGCAGTCGCCCTCACCGGAGTCGGTGAGGTATCACTCGAATCACTCTCGCCCACGACGACGGTGACCGACTTCCGGATCAGTCGGGCGGACTCTCTCGTCGGTTGCTGAAGACGTGGCCGAAAGGTTCTAGCTCTTGTGCAGGAATTCTTCGTCCTCGGGCCGCAAGAAGATGACCAACTCGTCGCGTAGGGCGGGAACCCGGGCCAGCGTGGGATCATCGTCCACCAATTGTTCGGCCACGTCGCGAGCCATGGACACCAATTCGCGGTCCCGTCGCAGAGACGCCAACTTCAGATCGCTGCGGCCCTTTTGCTCCTTGTTCATCAAGGTTCCCTCGCCGCGCAGATCGAGGTCCACCTCGGCCAAATGGAAACCGTCATCGGACTCGACGAGGGCATCGATGCGCGGATTCGACGCGGGCACCAGCGCGTCGTCCTTGGCCGAGGTCACCAACCAGCAGAACGATGCCTGCGAACCACGTCCGACACGTCCGCGTAATTGATGCAACTGGGAGATACCGAAACGATCGGCATCGAGGATGACCATGATCGTGGCGTTGGGAACGTCGACGCCAACCTCGATCACGGTGGTGGCCACCAGCACGTCGATCGATCCACGCCGAAAGCGGTCCATGATCGACTCCTTCTCGGCCGAGGACAGACGCCCGTGGAGCACCGCCAACCGCAGACCGGCCAATGCACCCGCTTCGAGACGTTGTGCCGTCTCCTCGGCCGATGCCACCTCTACCGACTCGCTCTCTTCGATGAGGGGACAGACCACATAGGCCTGCCGCCCGACGCCCACTTCATGACGTACCGCCTCCCAGACCTCGGCTTCCCTCTCGGGACCTTCGGCATGACGGGTCACGATGGGCGTGCGACCGGCCGGCTTTTCATCCAAGACGCTCACGTCCAGATCTCCGTACACCGTCATGGCCGCCGTACGCGGAATCGGTGTGGCGGTCATCACCAGAACATCGGGAACCACGGCACCCTTGGCACGCAGGGCCGCCCGTTGCTCGACCCCGAACCGATGCTGTTCGTCCACCACGACGACACCGAGACTGCGGAATTCCACCGACTCCTGAATGAGTGCGTGCGTCCCGACGACCACGTCCACATTCCCCGCAGCGATACCGGCGAGCACCTCTCGACGACGCTCGCCAGTGACGCTCCCGGTGAGGAGTTCCACACGCACTGGGCGTTCGCCGAGCAGCGAGCGATCGTCGACCACGGTCAATCCGGCAACCAATGATCGGATGCCGGTCCAGTGCTGTTCGGCCAGAACTTCGGTCGGAGCCATGAGCGCACCCTGATACCCGCCCTGCACCGCCACCATCATCGCCGAGACCGCCACCACCGTCTTTCCGGAGCCCACGTCGCCTTGCAGGAGACGGTGCATGGGATGTGGTCCGGCCATGTCTCTTTCGATTTCGGCGATCACTCGTCGTTGCGCTCCGGTGAGGGCATACGGGAGCGAGGCATGGAATCGCTTCACGACGTCTCCGTCGACGCGATGACGAATTCCGATGGACTCGATCTCCATGGCCTTCTTGCGGGCCACGAGAGCGATTTGCACCCGTAGCAACTCGTCGAAGGCCAGACGTCTTCGCGCCATCTCTTTGTGGGCGAAGGAATCAGGCAGATGGATGCCCCGCAAGGCCTCCTGCCGCCCACACAACGAATACTCGGCGCGTACCTCCGCATCGAGTGGATCGTCGATTCCGCGTGGAACGCAACGCGTCAGAGCTTCTTCCACGGCTCGACCCACCACCCACGAGGGGAGATCCACCTTCTCGCTCTGCGGATAGACCGGAACGATCGACCGCGGACGACGACCGCTTTCTCCGAGCACATCCACCGTGGGATTGGCCATCTGCTTGTGTTGTCGGAACGTGCCGACCCGGCCGAAGACCGCAACGGTCGCGCCGACGGTCAACTGCCGAGCCCGCCAGGGTTGATTGAAGAAGACCAACTGCAGTCGACCGGTTTCGTCGGCCACGGTGGCCGTGACCCGGCTCGGCCCCCGCCCGCGTCGAAAGGCCGCCGGCGCGTCGACCGCCACGACGTCGCCGATGACCACGGCATCGACTCCTTCGACAGCTTCGGCCACCGTGGCTTCGCGTGTGCGATCGATCCACCGTCGTGGATAGTGCGTGAGAAGTTCCAACAAGTTGGTGATGCCGAACTTGGCGAAGCTTTCGGCTCGTTTGCCCGCCCCGACCGACTTCAGTCGGGTGATCGGGATCGCTGCCAAATCGGCCATGGTGAGCGGTTCCCTCGATCCGCCCGCCATCTGATCAGCCGCCGATGGATCGGAACCGCCCACTCGTCACTCGACGCCGAAGAGATACGGGTACAACGGCTGGCCGCCTCGATGACACTCCACCTGGATGTCGGGAAACTCGGAGGCGATCATGGCCGTGATGGAATGCGTCGTGGTCTCCTGGGCATCGGCTCCCTCGATGACAGTGAGGATCTCGCCGCCGTCGGAGAGCAGGGTGCGCAGGAGCGACAATGCCGCTCCTTCGAGGGTTCCGCTCACCGCCACGATGCCCTCGCCCCGCACAAGGCCGATCCAGTCACCTTCGGTCACGGGACCGGCCTCACTGTTGGTCGAACGCACCGCCTGGGTCACTTCCCCGGTCGACATCTGCGAGATGGCCGAATTCATGGCTGCGTGATTCTCCTCGGCCGATGCCTCGGGGTCGTAGACGACCAGAGCAGCCAGAGCTTCGGGCATGGAACGAGTCGGCACCACCAGAACGTGGCGCGTCGCGAGCGAGTCGAGCTGTTCGGCGACGGGGATGATGTTCTTGTTGTTGGGCAGCACGATGACCTGGCGAGCATTCACGCGTTCGACGGCATCGAGCATTTCCGCAGTCGACGGATTCAATGTCTGACCCCCGGTCACGATGCCCTGCACACCCAGCTGACCGAAGAGTTCTTCGAGTCCGCTTCCACTGCACACCGCCACCACGGCCGTGGTCACCGCCGGGAGTCCCGCAGCGGCCCGTTGCGCGTCCACGACCGCATGACGTTCGGCAACTTCTTCGAAGAGGTCGGTGACCCGGATCTGCTTGGGACGTCCACCGAGGTCGATGGCTGCTTCGATGGCCGCTC
>JBMTPW010000117.1:0-6357 GCA_049444115.1 Ilumatobacteraceae bacterium
CCGGTTCGCCGAGGGATAGATCATGGCCACCGGGTCGCCCTCGGCAATGTGCACGCCATGCAGATCGACATCGCAGGTGGCGGTGCGGCGGAAGTTGTTCACCGGGGTGCCCCATCGCAGGATTTCCTCCACCGCCGAATTCACCAGACCCGGATCGTCTTGCAGCTTCTCCCATTGATCGGGATGTTCGATCATGGCCAGCACGCCGTGGCTGATGCCGTTCCGGGTGGTCTCGTTTCCGGCCACGGCGAGCAGCAGCATGAAGAGATCGAATTCGTGCTCGGAGAGGACGTCACCATCGTGTTCCGAAATCAACGTGGTGATGATGTCGTCACGCGGTTCGGCCTTGCGCTGCAGGGCCAGCTCATTCGAGTACATGTACAACTCGGCCGCGGCGATCTGGGCATCTTCGGGTCCACCTGAGAAATCGGGATCGGTGGTACCGATCATGGTGTTCGACCAGTGGAACACCTTGCGTCGGTCCTCCACCGGGATGCCCACCAATTCGGCGATGGCGATGAGCGGAAGTTCAGCCGACACCCGATCCACGAAATCGATGGAGGATTCCTGCAGGGCCTCGTCGATCAGCTGGATGGCCACATCGCGGAAGTGATCCTCCAACATGTGCATGGCCTTGGGTGTGAAGCCGCGATTCACCAAACTGCGCAGTCGGGTGTGATCGGGCGGATCCAGATCGATCATCAATCGGGCTGCCTCGAGATCCGGCCGGTTCTCGTTCATGAGAGAACCTTTCTTGGCCGACGAATAGTCGTGGAATCGACGACTCACTTCCACCACATCGACGTGGCGGGTGATGGCCCAGAACCATTCGGGGTACCCCGCTTCGATCCCGCGGTGACGCACGATCGGGGCCTCGCGCCGCAGAACCGCCAAGAGCTCGTGGGGAGGTCCGTTCTTGTAGGCGTCGTTCGAGATGACGTCCAGATTGTCGAAGGCGATGTCCTCGATCACCGTTCCACCCCCAAGATGAGCCCGCTGGTGGGCACCCCTGTTCCGGCGGTCACCAGCACGTGCTCGACACTATCCACCTGGTTCACACTTGTTCCCCGGATCTGACGGACCCCCTCGGCGATGCCGTTCATCCCGTGGATGTAGGCCTCGCCCAGTTGTCCGCCGTGGGTGTTGATGGGCAGGCGCCCGCCGATCTCCAATGCTCCGTCCTTTACGAAATCCTTGGCGTCTCCCCGGGGGCAGAAGCCGAACTCTTCCAGCTGCATCAGAACATAGGGCGTGAAATGGTCGTAGAGGATCGCGGTCTGGATATCCGCCGGCGAAAGTCCCGATGAGGTCCAGAGTTCATCGGCGACCACTTTCATTTCGGGAAGTTGGGCGATGTCGGCGCGATAGAACGAGGTCATGGTCCACTGTTCGGCTCCGGCACCCTGGGCGCCGGCTACGACAACTGCTGGTCGATGCGGGAGATCCCGGGCCCGCTCCACACTGGTGACCACCAAAGCCTGACCGCCATCGCTCTCCTGGCAGCAATCGAGCAAGTGCAGCGGCTCCACGATCCAGCGGCTGGCCTGATGCTCGGCGAGCGTGATCGGTTGTTCGTAGAACCAGGCCGCCGGATTGGTGGCGGCGTGACGACGACCGGCGACCGCGACCCGACCGAAGTCTTCCGAGGTGGCCCCCGAGAGATGCATGTAGCGCCGGGCCACCATGGCCACCCACGACGCTGGCGTCAGGAGTCCGAATGGCGTGGTCCAGGAGAACTGGGCGCGTTCGGCCGTGGCGGCCATTTCCAGATCTTGAACCCCGGCACCGAATCGGCGACCGCTGCGTTCGTTGAAGGCTCGGTAGCAGACGACGGCATCGGCCACGCCGGTGGCCACGGCCATGGCCGCCTGCACGATGGTGCCACAGGCCGCTCCACCGCCGTAATGCACCCGACTGAAGTGGCGCAACTCGCCGATGCCCACGTGGCGGGCGATCTCGACGTCGGGATTGTTGTCGGTGGAGTAGGTGACCATGCCGTCCACATCGGATGGCGACAGCCCGGCATCGGCGATCGCTGCGGCGACGGCCTCACAGGCCAGGCTCATTTCGCTGCGACCAGAATCCTTGGAGAATTCCGTGGCTCCGATACCGGCGATGGCGGCGCGACCGCCGAGTGCGTTCCCGGGACGACGAATGCTCATGGCAGGGCCACCTCGACCGTGGCGTTCATGTGATCCCCGAGCGAGTTCGCGCCCTTGACCGCCACGGTCACCGTCTTCGTGGTCTCCTCCGTGGCGGTGACCGATCCGGTGACGTGCATGGTGTCCCCGGGGTAGTTCGGGGCCCCGAGGCGAACCTTCACCGAGCGGATGACGGCGTTCGGTCCGGCCCAATCGGTGACGAACCGGCCAGTGAAGGCGTTCGAGGTGAGGATGTTCATGATGATGTCCTTCGAGCCCCGTTCAGCGGCAATGGTGGGGTCGTGGTGGACGACTTGGTAGTCGCGGGTGGCGATCGCCGTGGACACGATGAGCGTGCGCGTGAGCGGCACCTCGAGCGGAGGCAATTCGTCGCCGACGTTCACCGAGGCAAAGGTGCGGGTGGCCGGGAGGGTGGTCATTGGATCTCCTTCACGCGTCGATCGATCAGGTGCGGGCGATGAGCGAGCCGAGCCGGGCGAGATGAGCGCTCGCCGAACCGAGGACACTGGCCAACTGGATGCCCCAGAGGAAATACCGGTGCACCGGATAGTCGATGTCTGCTCCGATACCCCCATGCAGATGCTGGGCCGCGGTCACCACTTGTTGGGCACCTTCGCTCGCCCAGTAGGCGGCCACGCTCACGTCGCGGCGAGCGTCGAATCCTTCCGACAGGCGCCAAGCAGCATTGAGAGCGGTGACCCGCATGGCTTCGGTGGTGATGTAGCCATCGGCGGCGCGCTGAGTGGTGGCCTGGAAAGCCGCCAACGGTTTGCCGAACTGCTGGCGCGATGACAGGTGCGTGGCCGTGTAGGCGAGTGCACCTTCGGCAACACCTACCTGAATGGCCGCGAGGGCGGCCAGTGCGTGTTCGAAGAGTGACCGCAGGGCTTCGCGACCATCGATGTCGGTGCCGTGGCCCAGCAAACGGGTCACCGGAACGGTCACGTTCACGTCGAGATGGCCCTGAGGTTCATGGTTGGTGGTGGCCACCGGGGTCACGGTGACGCCGGGATCGGACATCTCGATGATGGCGATGGTGGATGTGCCGTTCACGGTCACCGGAACCAAAGCAAGCGTGGCATGCTGCGCGAAAGGCACTGCCGGCTTGTAACCGGTGATGGTCACCAAGTCGCCCGACACGGTGCCGGTGACGTTCGGACGCAGAACATCATTGGTGCCGATCTCGGCAAGAGCGATGGTGGCCACTGCCGCTCCACTGGCGATTCCCGGCAGATAGGCCGCTTGCTGGTCGGGAGAACCGAAGTCGGCCAGTGCGAGCGCAGCGACGCCGGCAGTCCACAACGGGACCGGAGCCACGTAGCGACCCTGTCCCATGAGCGCGAGGGCCAGTTCCACGGCCCCGAAGCCACTTCCGCCGAACTCCTCGGGAACGCACAGGGCTTGGATCCCCGAGGTGGCCAGTTGCTGCCAGAGATCGGTGTCGAATCCGCTGCCGTGTTCGACAGCCTTCACTCGTTCCACGGTGGCCTGCCCGGAAAAGATCTGCAGGGCCAGATCCTTGATGACGACTTGTTCCTCGGACAGATCGAAGTTCATGATGCGTCTCCAGATTCGAGGATGGCGAAAGGCAACGACGTGTCGGCGTCCACTGCGCGGATCTCGATGCGCACTCGTGCCCCGATGGCGAGTGTTTCGTTCGATGACTCGGCGGTGTTCATCACCAGTCGCACTGCGTCACCACCGGGACCCGGAACCGGATCCATGTCGACGAGCACGATCGGAAGGGGATAATCGAAACTCGGAACCTGTGGGAAGTGGGTGACCACGAAACTGTGGATGGTTCCCGCCATCGGCAGGGTCACCGTCTCCCAGCGCAACGACCGACAGGCAGGGCACATCGGACCGGTGGGGAACCGCACCCGTGAGCAGTCGGTGCAGACCTGAGCCAGCAACTGGCCCTCCTTGAGGGCCGCGAACCACCAGTGGTTGTCGTGTGTGGTGGCCGGCTTCGGCCGCGGCGGTTTGGGTTTGGCGCGGGCTTTGGGCTGGAACCGGAAGATGCGGAACAACATCGACCCGACCAGTTGGTCATCGGCGTCGTAGTAGTCCTGGCGGGTACTGACGAAGTGCCCGGTGCCGAGTCCGGTGGATTTCTCGTCGCTGATCGAATCGATCACCGTGCGCATGGTGAGTCGATCTCCAGGTCGAAGATACCGGTGGTACATCTGCTCGGAATTGGTGCCGACCACGCTGGTGAATCCGCGCGAGAAGAGCAGTTCGTTCATCTTCTCGTACGGCCCGTCTCCGGCTCGTTGCGGACCCTCGATGCCGTTCATCACCCAGGCCTGCAACATGGTTGGCGGGGCCACGATGCCTCCGTGGACGCTGGATGCCGCCAGGTCGGGGTCGGTGTAGATCGGATTCCGGTCACCGACGGCTTCGACCAGATGGCGAATCATCGGGCGATTCACCTCGTCTGGTGCCGGCATCGGATCACCGATCTCGAGGCCGACGAAGGTCTGCAGTTGCGCGTAGAAGGCGGCCTTGGCCTCCGGAGTGTCGTCCACCGTGATCGTGGCGTCGGTCGTGCTCATCGTGCCATCACCCTGCCCTCTTCATCTCGCGCCAGGGAACGTCCTTGTCGTTCGATGGTTCCCGTGGCAGTCCCAAACCGCGTTCGGCGATGATGTTGCGCTGAATCTCGTCGGTGCCGCCACCGATGCGAATGGCGAACTGTCCGAGGAGATGTTGACCCCATTGGTTGTCAGCGGCTCGACGGTCTGCGGCGCGGTCGCGACACCGTCGGCGCCCGCCACCTGTGCCGACTCCTCCGCGGTGACGGCGTTGAGCACGCCCACAGAGAAGCTGCCGACGCGACCGGTGAGCTTGCCCGCGCCGATGATGCTCGTGGCCAGATCCGAGCTCAGACGCCAGTGCGATGCGTAGGCCAACTTCAAGGTCAGCATTTCCGGGCCGGGCATGCGGCGCTGGCTCATGGCCGTGCGCATCCGGTATCCGAGATACTTGAGGGTCTCGGCCCGACACCAGGCCCGGGCCAATTCCTGACGCACGTTCGGATCCTGTTCGACGCCGCAACTCCGGGCCGCGGCGATCAGATCCTCGACCGACCACGATCCACCCGAGCCGATGTGACTGCGCTCGTTCGACAGCGTCGTCTGCGCCACCTTCCAACCGCCGTTCACGTCGCCGAGGACGTTCTCGTGGGGAATGCGCACATCGGTGAGGAAGGTTTCATTGAAGTGCTGCACACCGGTGATCTGGGTGATGGGTCGTACCTCCACGCCGGGAGAGCGCATGTCGAGAATGAAGTAGGTGATCCCGGCGTGCTTGGGCAGATCCACATCGGTTCGTGCCAACAAGATGGCGTACTCGGCGAACTGGCCGAAACTGGTCCACACCTTTTGGCCGTTCACCACCCATTCATTGCCGTCCCGCACCGCTCGAGTGCCGAGTGATGCGAGATCGCTCCCGGAACCGGGTTCGCTGAACAGCTGGCACCACACTTCTTCGCCGCGCAGGATCGGTCCGAGATGTGTGCTCTGCTGCTCGGGAGTGCCGTGCGCGATCAGCGTCGGACCGACCATGCCGATGGCGACGGCAAATGCACCCGTCGAGACGTCGAACTGGCCCATCTCTTCGGCAAAGATGGCGGCCTGAATGGCCGACGCGCCACGGCCACCGTATTGGGTGGGCCAGGTGATGCCGGCCCAGCCATGATCGAACAGAACCCGTTGCCAATCCCGACACTGCTGGATGTGTCCCGCCAGGTCACGATGATGGTCGGCGAGTTCCGAGGCCTGGGCGTCCTTGCGCCGGGCGTGCGATTCCAACCAGGCTCGGGCCTCGGCGCGGAAGGCTGCTTCCTCTGGCGTGTCTCCGATGTGCATCTGATCCTGCCGCCGATCCGGCGCCCCCATGAGTTCTCGGACCGCCATTCCGAGGCGGTTTCTGACAGTCTGTCAGAAACCGGTCCGAACCCTCCTAGCCACGCCAGGCGGCCGGACCCTGGTAGAAGTCGAGTTCTTCCCGGCTGTAACGCAAGGGCTTGAACCCGGCGGTGTCCACCACCTCGGACCAGTGGTCACGCAGATCCTCCATGGTGAGATGTGCACCACCGGACCATCCGGGAACACCGACGGTGGCGATGAGTGCCGCGCGTCCAGCCCCAGTGGTGATGATCTCGCCGGAACATGGTGTGTCCTCGTGCACCAAC
>JBMTPW010000118.1:0-6151 GCA_049444115.1 Ilumatobacteraceae bacterium
GGTGGTCGCCCTGGCGCAGCGGACGGAGAACACGGGCGACTCCGCGGTTCTCTTGACCTTCGATCGGCACCCGGCTTCCCTGGTCCGGCCCGAATCTGCCCCGAAACTCTTGACCGAGCATGGTCGCAAGCTGGAGCTCCTGGCCCAAACCGATCTGGATGCAGCGGCCGTGATCCGCTTCGATGCCGAACAAGCCGCCGAGGATCCCGAGGATTTCGTGGAGCGGGTGCTGGTGCGTTGTCTGGCGGCGCGCACAGTGGTGGTCGGCGAGGACTTCCACTTCGGACGGGGTCGTCGGGGAAACGTGGCCTTGCTTGGCCAGTTGGGAGACGTGCACGGATTCACGGTGGAGCCCGTGCCGTTGGTGTCCGGTGTCGCAGGTGTGGCGAGTTCCACCGCCATCCGGGCCGCCGTCGCCGCCGGCGACATCGCCGCGGCCAACGCCATGCTGGCGCGCCCGTTCGAAATCGCCGGGATCGTCAGGCAGGGAGATCGGCGCGGCCGCACCATCGGCTTTCCGACGGCCAACGTCGACGTCCCGGCACAGTTCAGCGTTCCCGCGGAAGGTGTCTATGCCGCGTGGTACGTCCGGGACCTCGGAGGTGGAGGCCAAGTGCTTCTCCCCGCTGCGGTGAACGTCGGTCGCCGTCCGACTTTCTACGAAGACGAACATGAACTGTCGATCGAGGCGCACGTGATCGATGAAACGGATCTGGATCTCTACGGCGAGACGGCCCGCATTCGATTCATCGAACGTCTGCGTGGTGAACGCAAGTTCGCCGGTATCGAGGATCTGACGACCCAGTTGCGTCAGGACATCGATACAGCGCGGACCATCCTGCAGATCCGATGATCGATCTCCTCCCGACGGATCGGGAGCGCTTCTTCAACGCCCCGACGCGGCCAACAGCGTGTAGTTGGTGGTCCGCTGCACGAGAGTACGTCCCAACGGAGAGACGAGGCTGCCGAATGCCTCTTCGCTCATCTTCTGACCATGATTGGCTCCAGCGGCCCGGCTGATGTTCTCATCCATCAAGGTGCCACCAAGGTCGTTGCATCCGGCCCGCAGGAGCTGGCGGGCTCCCTCCACGCCGATCTTCACCCAGCTGACCTGGATGTTGTCGATGACGCCGTGATACACGATGCGAGCGATGGCGTGGACCAAGAGGGTTTCACGGAAGGTGGGGCCGCGACGGGAACGGCGCTGCAGGTAGATCGGTGAGGCCATGTGCACGAAGGGCAGGCCCACGAACTCCGTGAACCCTCCGGTCTCACGCTGCAGAGCGCGGGTCCGAAGGAAATGTCGAGCGAGATGTTCGGGTCGTTCCACCGATCCGAACATCATCGTGATGTTGGAGCCCAAACCGACCGAGTGGGCGACCCGATGGCATTCCAGCCATTCATCAGTGGTCACCTTGTCCGGACAGAGCACCCCACGGACTTCGTCGTCCAGGATCTCGGCTGCCGTACCAGGCAGAGAAGCGAGGCCGGCATCGCGCAGACGGGTGAGGTAGGAGTGCAGGTTCTCTCCATTGCGACGGGCACCCTCGGTGACCTCGAGGGCCGTGAACCCGTGGACGTGCATGTTCGGAACTGCATCCTTCACCGCCTGGGTGACATGGATGTAGTAGTCGCCGTCGAAATCGGGATGGATTCCTCCCTGCAGGGTGACCTCGGTGGCTCCCATGTTCCAGGCCTCGGTCGCCCGCGCCGCGATGTCGTCGAGTGTCAAGAGGTACGGTGTCCCGCGCAGGTTCAGGGAGAGCGGACCCTTCGAAAAGCCGCAGAACTTGCACTTGAAGGTGCAGACGTTGGTGTAGTTGATGTTCCGGTTGTGCACCCAGGTCACCGTGTCCCCCACGGTTTCGCGGCGGAGACGGTCGGCGTACTCGGCGATGATCCGGACGTCCGGGCCTCGGGCGCCGAAGAGCTGTACGATCGCCGACTCGTCGAGCTCGTCACCATCGCGATGGGAGTTCAGGACCCGTTGAATCGTGGCGCTGCCCCGGTCGTCGCCAGTACCGAGATTCACGATGACAGGTGGAGGATTGTTCGCTCCGCTGTACCACTGCGTGCTGCGGTGTCCGACGAGCACCACCTCGGCCCCATCGTGGACCACATCTGCGGCGGAGACCTTTTCCGGCCACACCGAACCCGGGTCGTCGCGGGCCAGACTTTCGGCGTCGCTGCGGTCGATCACGGCGAAGCGGAGATCGCGGTCGATCCACCGATTCCACTTCTCGTCCATGTTGCGGCCAGGGTCGAGAGTCAAGTTTGCGATGAACTCGGGATAGACGGTGAGGCGCGGCGCCAGAGCGAAACCGCGCTCCTCGGTGACCTCCCGCAAGCGATCGAGATCCGGCCATGGTCGCTCCGGATTCACGTGGTCGGCCGTCACCGGAGAAACGCCTCCCCAGTCGTCGATACCGGCATCGAGGAGCATCCCGAAATCGTCGCTCAGATTCGGCGGCGCCTGCAGATGGATCTCGGGGGGCAGGACCAGACGGGCTGCGGCGATGGACCAGAGGAATTCGTCGTTGGGACACGGAGGCTCGTGCTGCATGGCCGTACGCGGTTTGGGCAGGAAGTTCTGCACGATCACTTCTTGGACGTGACCGTGGCGGCGATGGCTCTCGGCGATCGCCGCCAATGCCTCGAGACGGTCCAGGCGGTCTTCACCGATCCCCACCAGGATTCCCGTGGTGAAGGGAATTCCCAGTTCGCCGGCGGTCTCCAGAGTCGCAAGCCGTCGCTGCGGAGTCTTGTCCGGGGCACCGCGGTGACAGGCGAGATCGTCGCGGAGCGTTTCCACCATCATTCCCTGACTCGGACAATGCGGGCGCAGCTGCGCCAACTCGGAGTGGTTCAGCGCTCCGGCATTGGCATGGGGCAAGAGACCGGTTTCCTCCACCACGAGCCGGGCCATGGCCGCGAGGTAGTCGATGGTGCTCGCGTAGCCGTGCTCTCGCAACCATTCAGCCGCCACCGCGTAGCGTTCTTCGGGTGCTTCGCCGAGGGTGAACAGAGCCTCGTGGCAGCCGAGGCGCGCTCCTCGACGGGCGATGGCGAGGACCTGTTCGGGCTCCAGGTACGGCGACTCGAGACGGGCCGGCGGCTGAGCGAAGGTGCAGTAACCGCACGAATCGCGACACAGCATCGTGAGCGGAATGAAGACTTTCGGGGAGTAGGTGATGCGGTTTCCAGTTCGACTGGCGCGCACGGCCCGGGCCCGGACCATGATCTGGTCCAACGGTTCGTCGACCAATGAGCGGAACTCGACGGTGCGGTCCGAGTCGACGGACGAGAACCCTCGTAGGGGAATGCGCTGGCGAGCCATCTGGTCTCCTTGCGAACGTGACGGGACGACAACGGGAGCCGTTGCCGACATTCGTTCAATTGTTGCCAGCGCACAACGAGGTGTCGGCGGATGTGAGAGAGCCCCCGAGACCCCAGACGTCGTGCGCTTTCACTATAGAAGGAAATGACGTACGTGGCCACTCCGGACGATCCCGCTCAATGGCGGAAGGCTTGGAGGACGTTGGCCGTGGCGACGCCGACACGGTGCCCGGTGCGGGCGATGAACCCGAGTTGCACCCCCGAATCGGGGTCGCGCACGGTGAAGAACTGTTCGTGTCCGTGATCGTCCACCACCACATCGGTGAGCGAAGAGCTGGCGTCGCCGGCGTCAGGGGATGAACCGAGAAGTGCCGAACGGGCGTAGTCGGCATTGAGGACTTCGATGGCCACGTGGTGGATTCCGCTTCCGTGCGCCGCGATGTGGGCGGCGACGTCGGGCCCGGCGAGTGGGCTCACCAGAACCAGGATGACGCCGCCGGCGGAGACGACGGCGATCCCTGGTTCGGGCCGACCATCGGCGATGAGTGAGGGAGATCGGTGGAAACCGAACCGGGTGGTGAACGCGTTGAGGGCGGCGTCCAGATCCTCGACCGCCACCACGACGTGGTCGATGCGCGTGGCCACGGTGTCGATGGCTGCGTCGACGGCGGTGCGCAGTGTTTCGGGATTGGCCGATTTCGTCGGAGCGGCGTCGGGTCGCCGACCGGCCACCTCGATGCGATGGGTCTCGGCGAGCACGGCGCGCATCACTTGTTCGGCGAAGTCCGGATCCATCCCCAGATCGATGGCCTCTTGTCGACGTCGGGTGACGACATCACGGACTCGTTGGGGCTGGATGATCGGGAGGTTCCGTTCCTCTTTGATGTGAGCCACCTCGTGGCAGACGGCGAGACGCTGGGACAAGATGTCGAGAAGCTGCCGATCGAGTTCGTCGATTCGGGTCCGCAATTGCGCGAGCTCCGCCGGAGGCTCAGGGCTCGATTGATCCGACACTGACTGATCCGACATTGACTGATCCGACATTGACTGATCCGACATCGCTCACCACGGTAGCGGTCACGCGGAACGCCGTTCGTTGTAGGGCTGCACCAGGCGTTCGATGTGCTTGGCCAACACGTCCATCTCCAGATTGACTCGACTGCCGACCGGACGGTCACCGAGAGTGGTGATGGTGGCGGTATGAGGAATCACGGCCACTCGGAAGGTGTCCTCGGTGATGTCGAAGGCGGTCAGGCTGATTCCGTCCACGGTCACCGATCCTTTCTCCACCAAGTAGCGCATGAGAGAACCGGGAACCCGCACCACGAGGTCGGGTGCCGGCGAGACGACGGTCCCCACGGCATCGACGTGGCCGAGAACGAGGTGGCCGCCAAGGCGTTCACCGAGCGCCATGGGCCGTTCGAGATTGACGCGATCGCCGGGACGAAGATCTCCCAGTGTGGTTCGTTGAAGCGTTTCCTGACTGACATCGGTGGCCCACCAGGATCGACCTTCCTCGGACCCTCGATCCACGAGGGTCAAACAGCAGCCGTTGACCGCGATCGACGCCCCGAGTGCCGAGCCGTCCAGGACGGTGGTGGCGGCGATCCGGAGTCGGCGACCAGGTCCCCACTCGGTGTGCGCGGCCTCGGAGGCGAGGACCGTCCCCAGTTCCTCCACGATCCCGGTGAACATACGTGCAGGGTAGCGGGGGTCGAGGAGGGAATGTCCGGGCGCGCCCCTAGGCTGGGGGAGTCCATTCGGGCTCCGGCTCGGGTGCGATGCGGGCCGTTCATCTGGCGGTCCGCGACCCTCGGACGAGAGGCAGGTCACCGTGGCTGGGACCCCGAAACACGACATCATCTCCAAACATCGCACCCACGGGACCGACACCGGTTCCCCAGAGGTGCAGATCGCGCTCCTTTCCGAGCGCATCGATCATCTCACCGATCACCTGAAGAGCCATCCCCACGACCACCACAGCCGTCGGGGCCTGCTCATGATGGTCGGTCGGCGTCGTCGTTTGCTCGACTACGTCAAAGGTCGCAACGTCGAGCGGTATCGCGAGATCGTTGCCAACCTGGGTCTGCGCCGCTAGGCGCAGGCGAGTCGGCTCCGCGAACGCGGGCCGGGTCCACGGCCGGCGGATGGTCCGCTGACCGAGATGCCGGATCACCACAACTGAACAACAGCAGAGAAGGATTGGTTGTCAGTCGATCGAGCCGTCACCGAGGTGGCGACTTCATCGACTGGGAACCAGCCCCCTGCTCCAAAGGCTTCGTGACTGGATGTCGCGGACATGAAAGGAGCTCGTCATGGCTGACGCCATTCGAGTGTCGGGTCCCATCGGGAGCACCGACAAGACCCTGTCCCTGGAAACCGGCAAGTTCGCCCTCCAGAGCCAGGGTGCCGTTGTCGCCAGGATCGGCAACAGCATCGTGTTGGCCACGGCCAACGCCGCCAAGGACGTTCGCCCGGGAATCGATTTCTTCCCGCTCACCGTCGACGTCGAAGAGCGCGCCTATGCCGCCGGCAAGATCCCGGGGGCTTTCTTCCGCCGCGAGGGTCGCCCGAGCGAGGGTGCCATCCTCACCTGTCGACTCACCGACCGGCCGCTGCGTCCGGCCTTTCCGGACGGATTCCGCAACGAGACCCAGATCGTGCTCACCATCCTCGGAGCCGACCAGGTCAATCCTCATGACGTGCTGAGCATCAATGCCGCTTCGGCGGCGTTGATGATCAGCGGCATCCCCTTCGACGGTCCGATCGGTGCCGTCCGTCTGGCCTATGCCCAGGACGGCACCTGGGTTCCGCA
>JBMTPW010000119.1:0-6145 GCA_049444115.1 Ilumatobacteraceae bacterium
TCATCGCCTCATTCGGAGCACTAGCCCCCAACTTCACCATCCTCGTGGGAACACAAACCATCAGTCGACCATTGGGTCTGGCCCTCGATCTCTTGATCGCCGTCATCGCCGCCGAGGAAATGCCGCGGGGTTCGCGCGCCTATGCCGTGGCGATCCTGGCCATGGCCAACGGCCTCGGTGCCGGAGTCGCCGTGATCGCTCTTCCGCTGGCGGATCTCGGTACGAGCGGGTGGCGCCTGGTGTACGCCCTCGCACTCGTTTGGCTGGTGGTGGCCCTCGACCTCACCCGACGACTTCCCGAGACGCGAAGATTCGAGCGACATCGCGCCGCCGCAGCAGTCGAGCCGCTCGTTGCTGGTGGACGGCGAGACCGACAGCGCGGCCGACGGCGACTGGCGATCCAAATGGCCGTGGCCTTCTGCAGCAATCTGATGCTGTCACCGGCATCGTTCTTCCAGAATTCGTTCTTGAAGGAGGAGCGAGGTTTCTCCGCCGGCACGGTGTCCCTGTTCACTCTCGTGACGGCAGCCCCGGCGGTCATCGGATTGATCGCTGGTGGACGCGTCGCCGATCGCCGCGGTCGACGTCGAATGGCCGTCGGGTGCGTTCCGGTCGGGGCGGTGTTCATCGCCCTGTCATTCCATTTCCAAGCGACCTGGATGTGGACGACCGCAATTCTGGGTGCCATCGTGGCAGCCGCGGCCTATCCGTCGTTGGCCGTGTATCGGACCGAACTCTTTCCCACCGCCCACCGTGGTCGCGCCGCTTACCTGATTCTGGCCAGTGCTCTCGTCGGCGGCAGCATCTCGTTGCTCCTGACCGGCGCACTGCTCGACTCCGGTTGGTCGTACGGTTCGGTGATGACGGCTCTCGTGATCGGTCCAATCCTGGTCTCGGTCATCGTGCTCACCACCTATCCCGAGACCGCGCATCGCGAACTGGAAGAGATCAATCCGGAGGATCGACCCCTGACGCAATGATGCGATTCAGGTCAAAAGGATGCGCCGCGCCTCGCCGAGATCTCCGATTTCAGCACTGGCTCTCCCTTCGTCACCGCCGACATCGGGATGGACCGTGCGCAAGAGTGCCCGGTAACGGGATTTCACCTCGCTCGCCGACGGCTTGAGCGTCCCGGGAGGGAAACCGAGGACCTCGAGCGCCCAGGCGCGGGGATCCCCGATGGAACGCAGCGATGTCGATTGGGTTCCCACGAGATGGGACACGAACGCCGTTCCGAGCGGACCGCGCCAATTCATGGCTTTGAGCAAGACCGGACCGAGGTCCGCGCGCGCCGCCGGCGCCAACCGTTCGAGGGCGTAGACCGCACCGAGTACCTGCTGCATGGGACTGCCCGACGTGTCGAATTCGAAGGAGAACTCCTCTCCCGATCCGATGAGCCGATGAACACTGCGGGCCATCCCGTGGCGGTCCACCTGATATCGATGACGCAGTCGCGGTTGGGCAATGCGTTCCCCGCGCTGGACCTGATTGATGAGACGGTGGGTATCGGCGATCAGGTCGTCATCGACGTCGGCGACGTGGCGAGCCACGACCGCCGCCAGCAGCAGACCGCCGAATCCGGGCGCCGGGTCCGCCGGTAGCACGAGATGGCCGAGGGAGACCCGCCGCGTCGGCGTCAGGGGACGCGTGTGCCAGATTTCGATTTCGGCCAGGAGCACCGACGATCATCTCTCCGCTTCGTCGTCGACCTCTTCGATGGTCAGATCACCATTGTCGAATTCATCGAGGAGATCGTCCACCATCTGCTCCGCCGACGTGGGAACGATCAAAGTGGTTTCCTGCCAGCGGTGGGTGATGCGCCGTTCGATGAGCATTTCGATGATGTCCCGACGTTCGGCGACCGAGTAGTCGTCCAATTCGTATTCCGTGACTTCGTCGTCGTCTCCCACTCCACCTTGGACGGCCATCGAACCGATGCCGAATTCGCGTTCGAGGCGATCGAACAATTGGTCCATCACGTCCTCGAACTCTGCGGGAACCACCAGTTCCATTTCGACCCAACCATGGGGAACATCGGCTTGCGCCAGACTGGCGGTGAGTTCGGCCTGCTGATCCGAGCTCCACGACGACAGGTCGTAGAAGACGTTCTCGAAATCGGGGTCGAGGGGGTTCCAGTCGGTCACCTCAGTGACGCTACTCTTCGGGGGCGATCGGCACTCAGCGGTGCACGTGACGCCAGCCTAGGACGACACATGTTGCGCCAGGAACGCCTCGGTGCGTTCGTACTCGGCGATCTTGTTCTCGAGCCGACGAAACCCATGTCCTTCGTGTTCGAAGACCACGTATTCCACGGTTGCTCCGCGGGACCGCAACGAGGACACCAGCCGATCCGATTGGTCGATGGGCACCACTGGATCATCGGTACCGTGGAAGACGAGCGTCGGAGTGTTCATGAGACCATCGACCATGTGCATCGGGGACCGCTGGCGGGATCGCTGCAGCGTCTCCTGCGGGGAGCCCACGAGCGTTCGGTTGTAGTGGGCTTCGAATCGGTGGGTGGATTCGTCCAGGGCCGCGATGTCACTGACCGGATACGCCACCACGACCGCTGCAGCGACACCGGGGTGGCGAGCCACGAGTGCCAATGCCGTCATTCCCCCGGCGGAGGATCCCATGACCGCCACGCCCTTCGTACCCAGATCGGTAGTGCGGAGGACATGATCGAGAAGTCGGTGAACGTCGGCCACATCCACCTCGCCCCAACGACCGTGCAAGGCGCGGGTGAAAGCCCGCCCGTGTCCGGTCGAACCGCGGTGATCGGGGACGAGGATCGAATAGCCGCGGTCCAGCCAGTAGGCGAACCGGGGCATGAAGGTCACCGTCCATTGATCGGTGGGACCGCCGTGGATCCAGCAAAGAAGTCGACCGTTGGGTTCTGGCGCGACGTAGAGCCGTCCGTGGAGCCGCACTCCGTCGAGCGACTGGGTTTCCACCAGTCGGGGTTCGACCAATGCCGGGTGATCGACCCACTGGGCTCCCGTACCGATGAGCACGTCATATCGCTGCCAGTCGTCGCCGGTGTCGTAGAGAACCACTCTGGTCGGTGTCTTGCCACCGGTGCGCACACTCGCCAGGTATCGGCCGGACCACGACAACTGGCCGTGAACCGCTTTGGCTCGCTCGACGATCCGCCCACTGGCGAGATCCACGGTGCAGAGTCGTCCGAAACCTGCCTCATTACGTGTGAAGGCCGCCATCGTGCCATCCGGTGCGAAGCACCAACTCCGCTGACGTTCGCCCCAACCGGGTCCGCCGTGTTCGAACGGTTCGTCCACGTGCGGGCCGTCGAGGACGTGAAGGTTCAACCAACCCGACGAATCATCCAACCAGCCGAGACGCTCACCGTCGGGCGAAACCAGTGGTTGTTGCACCTGGCACGACTGCGGGCCGAGATGCTCGCCGGCGGGCATCGTCAGCCTGCTCACGTCCCAGGGCATGGACGGGACGTTCCACGACGTCCACCACGGTTGTCCCCGCCACCAGACCGGATCGGCCACGAAATCGTCGGCGGCGCCATCGACCCTCTCGATCCGACCGGTGTCGAGGGTGATCGTCCAGATCTGCGCTCGATCCACGACCACGGCAACACGGGTTCCCCTCGAGTCGATGGCCGGAGCGGACAAAGAGGGCGACACTTCCCTTTCGTTGGTTGCGAAGTCGCCTGGCGACGCCAGCAACCGAGGTTCTCCATGGATGGGCAGGATCCAGAGGTCTCCAGTCCTGGCCACGAGGACGGTCCCGCTGCTATCGGGCAGCCACGCAAAACATCCCCCACCGAGACCGCGACCAGCACGTACCGGCCAAGGAGACCACGCGCCAGATCCATCGACGGTCGTCATCGTGACCGGTCGTCGATCACCTTCCATGAAGGCCTGAACATCGATGCGCCACAGGAATGCTCCGATGTCCCCACCAAGAACGACGGCCAGCCATCGTCCGTCCGGAGACATCGTCGGTTCGGTGATGTCGAGGCCGGACAGGCAGTCGAGGACGGACAGTGCCATGGCGCCAGGGTACGCAGGGCAGACGTAGGGACGCGGTGTCCGAGTCGGACTACCGTTGGACCATGCCCGAA
Organism: Ilumatobacteraceae bacterium; assembly: GCA_049444115.1. Classification (GTDB taxonomy): domain Bacteria; phylum Actinomycetota; class Acidimicrobiia; order Acidimicrobiales; family Ilumatobacteraceae; genus Casp-actino8. The sequence continues at coordinate 4,097 of JBMTPW010000119.1, forward strand.
CAACCCTCCCGCAACCTGGCCATGGAATTGGTCCGCGTCACCGAATCAGCCGCTCTCGCCGCCTCTCGCTGGGTGGGGCGGGGTGACAAGCATGGTGTCGACCATGCTGCGGTGGAAGCCATGCGCACGGTGTTGGCGACCGTTCCCATGAGCGGCCGAGTGGTCATCGGCGAAGGCGAAAAAGACGAAGCCCCCATGCTTTTCAACGGCGAGGCGGTCGGAGACGGTTCGCTCCCCGAGACCGACGTGGCCGTCGATCCCATCGACGGCACCACGCTGACCGCACTCGGTCGCGGCAACTCCCTTTCGGTGATCGCCGTCTCGGAAAAGGGTTCGATGTTCGATCCCGGTCCCTGCATGTACATGGAGAAGATCGCCGTCGGCCCCGATGTCAAGGGCGCCATCGACATCACTGCGTCGTACTCGGAGAATCTGAAGTGGATCGCCAAGGCCAAAGGTGAGAGCGTGCGCGATCTCACGGTGGTCATCCTCGATCGGGACCGTCACCAGGGCCTCATCGAGGAAGTGCGCTCCACGGGAGCTCGGATCAAGCTCATCAGTGACGGTGACATCTTCGGAGCCATCGCCACTGCCTGGCCGGACGCCGGAGTGGACGTCCTGCTCGGAATCGGCGGCACGCCCGAAGGGGTGACCTCCGCCGCAGCGCTGAAGTGCATGGGGGGCGAGATCCAAGGACGACTCTGGCCGCGCAACGAGCAAGAGCGACAGGCGGCGATCACCGCGGGCTACGAGATCGGCCGGGTCCTGACCACGGATGATCTGGTGCAGGGCGACAATTGCTTCTTCGCCGCCACCGGCGTCACCGATGGCGAACTGCTCAACGGCGTGCGGTTCCGCTCCGGGCGGGCCGTGACGCAGAGTTTGGTCATGCGATCCCGTTCGGGGACGGTGCGGCTCATCGAGGCGCGACACCGTCTGGACAAACTGCAGGAAATTTCCTCGGTCGACTACAAGTAACCATCGGCAACGACCACGGGCCGAAAGGATCCGGCGCTGCGCGAGGTTCGGTTGCTCAGTGCTTGACGCCGGCGCCGCCGATCCCTCCGGCGGCCGCGAGACGGGCGTGAGCCTTGCTCAATTCGGCGGCACCCAAGGCGTCGTGCGCATGGCGCAATTGCTCCTCGAGTCGCTCGACATCGGCCTGGGCCGCGGCCTTGTCGATCTCGGAGCCCAATTCGGCGAAGTCCGTGAGGATCGACACCTTGTTGTTGCTGACCTCCACGAATCCACCATGGACCGCCACGTCGAGAATCGAACCGTCGGCCAGGTACACCCGGGTGTGATTGGGAATGAGAGCCGCGAGGAACGGAGCGTGCCCCGGCAGGAATGCGATCTCACCGCCGCCGAGCGTGCGCGTGATGACCTGGGAGGCCTGACCCGAGAACAGCATGCGCTCGGGAGAGACCACCTCCACCTGCATCGAGGTGGACTCGGCCATCAGGCGTTCTCCTGCAGGCTCTTGGCCTTGGCGAGCACCTGCTCCACGCCACCCACGTTCAAGAAGGCTTGTTCGGGGATGTGGTCGAGATCGCCACTCAGAATCGACTCGAAGCTCGACACGGTCTCGTCAACCGGCACGAACTCGCCTTCGATACCGGTGAACACCTTGGCCACGAAGAACGGCTGCGAGAGGAATCGCTGAATCTTGCGGGCTCGCGACACCGTGAGACGGTCTTCTTCGCTCAGCTCGTCGAGACCAAGAATGGCGATGATGTCCTGCAGTTCCTTGTAGCGCTGCAAGTTCTCCTGCACGCGGCGGGCCACCTGATAATGACGATCACCGACGACTTCGGGTGTGAGAATCGTGGACGTGGACGCCAACGGGTCCACCGCCGGATAGATGCCGAGAGCCGCCACTTGCCGGGACAATTCCGTAGTGGCGTCCAAGTGGGTGAAGGTGGTGAAGGGGGCGGGGTCGGTGTAGTCGTCAGCGGGCACGTACACGGCCTGCAAGGACGTGATGGACCGACCCCGGGTGGAGGTGATGCGCTCCTGCAGCTGGCCCATCTCGTCGGCGAGCGTGGGCTG
>JBMTPW010000120.1:0-6144 GCA_049444115.1 Ilumatobacteraceae bacterium
CTCAATCAGCGGGCCATGGAAATCATGAAGGACTGTGGGACCGCCGAGTCCATTTACTCAGTCGGAACTCCGCCCGCGGCCATGAGCCATACGGCCTTCTACGCCGGCTTGGCCGGGCATCCCGATGCCGGTCGCCGAATGTTCAAACAGGAATCGTGGGGCTGTGGGGGTCGGGATGAAGGGTGGGCAGCGGCCAGTCCGATGGTGTCGTCGAACTTGCCGCAAATTCGTCTCGAGCCAATTCTCCGGCGACGAGCCGAGGAACTCGCACCGGGAATGGTTCGCTTCCAAAATGAAGTGGTGGCCCTCGAGTGCGAGCACGATGGTGTCATTGCCTCCATCCTCGATCACGGGACGAACCGGAACTATCGCGTCCGTGCCGAATACGTCCTGGCTTGCGATGGTGGACGCACCGTGGGGTCCCGTGTGGGAATCTCCCTGGAGGGAGTACGCGATCTGGCGCGGACGGTGAGTTTCTACATCAGTAGCGATCTCTCGGCTTGGGCCAAGGATCCAGACGTCCTGTTGCGGTGGATCTGGTGTCCGGAGATCGGCAAGATGCTGGTTCTCGCACCGATGGGACCCGATCACTGGGGAGGAGAGAGCGAGGAGTGGGTGGTGCACATCAGCTACCCGATCGACGACCAACGAGCCTTCGACGAAGCAGCCGTGGAATGCGACATGCGCCTGGCGCTCGGTATCGGCGATCATCCGGTAACCATCCACCTCATCACTCGATGGACCATTGGCGGTGTGGTGGCCGATCGCTTCCGATCGGGACGGGTCTTCGTCGCCGGTGACGCCGCCCATCGCCACCCACCAACTGGAGCGCTGGGCCTCACGAGTGCCATGCACGACGTTCACAATCTCTGTTGGAAGATCGCGTACTGCGTGCGGGGTTGGGCCGGAGACGCCCTTCTCGATTCGTACGAATTGGAACGTCGGCCGGTGGACGCGCGCAATGTGCAACGTTCCCTCGAAAACTCACGGGCGTACGCAAAGTTGAATCAACTGCTCGGTTTCGCTGATCCTGCGGCCACGGCTGAGGATCGCTGGAAGAGCCTGGCGCGGATGTGGAGCGGAAGTCCCGTCGACGTCGACCATCGCCAACGGGTGCTGGAGATCATGGCCAGCCAGTCGCAGGAATTCCGCGAACACGATGTGGAGTACGGCTACCGTCACCGGTCGTCGGCGGTGATTGTCGACGAAGGCGACATCGTGGAATCCAATCCCGACGACTTTCGCTTGTACATGTCCTCCACCTGTCCGGGATCTCCATTGCCGCACGCTTGGATCGAGGATTGGGACGGAAACAGATCGTCGACCCTCGATCTCGTGAAACCCGATCGCTTCGTCCTCATTGCCGGGGAGGATGGCGACGAGTGGTGCACCGCGGCGACACGTGTTTCTCAGGAGTTGGGCATCCCCGTCGATGCACTTCGCATCGGACACGCCCGTGGAGACCTGCGGGACCCACGATTGCAGTGGCAGGCAGTGCGGGGCATTTCGTCGACGGGCATGGTCCTCGTCCGTCCGGATCGATGTATCGCCGCTCGCTCGTCGACGAAGGTCGACGATCCGTCTCGCAGTCTGAGTCGGATGTTGCAGGCTGTGCTCGGTCGCTGAAGTCCTTGGTGCGAAGAGAGGAATCGTTAGCATCCAGCCTGTGACGACGGGGTGCCTCCAGCGAGCCATCTCGTCGAGGACTCGGAATCGGCTGACGTCGTCATTCGTCATCGTCGCCATCGGGCTGTGGCTGACCCGGAACTATTGGTTTCCCGGTCGCTACATGGTGGGTTTCGACGCCTATGCCTATTCAGGTCCCAATGCACTGGTCACAGCAGAAGCCATACGGAACTGGCGGCTGCCGCTGATCAACGAATTCATCTTCGGTGGGGTGACTCATTTCGGCAATCCCCAAGCCGGCGTGATGTACGCACCGCGCCTGTTGACGGCATTCATGGAGACGAATCGCGCCATGGGCTATCTGGTCGCGCTCCATGTCGTGTGGCTCGGACTGGGAATGCGGTTCTTTCTGCGCCGTTTCGCGATCGGGGACCTGGCCTCCACATTCTCCTCCGTCATCATGATGATGTCTGGAGCCGTGCTCACCAAGGCATTGCAGTTCGAGCAAATCTTGGTCGTGGCATGGCTTCCGTGGATGCTTTTGGCGATCCATCGCTTGATGGATTCTGCGTTCGAGACGGAACGAAGGGAGCTGGTCGGTCGCCGAGTGGCGCAACTGGCCGTGGTGACAGCAGCAACCTGTTCCGCTGGCCATCCACAGATGACCTATGAGATCGCCGTGGCGTCGGCGTTCTTGGTCGTCATGCTCGTCGTGGGCGATCGTCGGCGAGCAGTTTCTTGGAGAGTCGTGCGGCACAAGATCGTCGGACTGGCCGCCGGAGTGGGTCTTGGTGCGCTCATCATCATCCCCCAGTTATGGGCCTCATTCGTTGCGACGAGGGAAAGTCGGCTGGCGAGGGGAAGAGATCTCGAATCACTCGAGACATCAGCGCTCGCTCTGACGATTCGCGCCTCGGCCCGCTCGCTGTTCGGCTCCATTCGCCAGGTCAGACCGGATCTCTTCGTGGGATCCTTCGAGCCGGTTTCCTACGTCGGGGTGGTCGTCGTTCTCCTGGCGCTCCTGGGCTTCGTATCGGTCGGTTGGGGAACCAGCGAGAAGATGTGGCTGTACGGCTTCGGAGCCATGGGATTGTTCTCGGCGATCATGGCCTTGGGACCGCGAACCTTTTTCTTTCGAATCGCTTTCGAATTCGTTCCTGGCTTCGATCTCGCTCGCGTCTCGGCACGTTGGCTGGTCATCGTGACCTTTGTGCTGTGCATCGCGGCTGCGGTCGGATTGGAGGGCTTGAAGAATCGCCCGACCCCGCGCATGTTCGCAGTGTTCACATCCGTTGCCGTCATCGGACTGCTCTTCGTCCTCGTCGTGACGGAGCTTCCGTATCGATTCACGCTGGTCTCATGGATGACGCTGGCGATTCTTTCGATGGGCGCAGTCGCCGTCGCCTCCCGGACTTCGCTCGGACCGGTGGTGTCGATAGCAGTGATGATGTTGGCGCTCGTCGAGACCTATTCGGCTTCGACTCTCTGGCATGCCCCGGTCGATCCCGTGGACGAGCCCTTCACCGCAGTGCGCTCCGACTTTTCCGAATGGTTGTCGAGTCGGGACGGGTACACGATTGCCTTGACCGAGGACTTCGGTCCGGCGCCCGAGGTCATCGAGGGGTTGCGACCGAACGCCAATGTTCTTCAGGGCATTCGTTCGATCGATGGATACGACGGGGGTGTTCAGGTGACCGAACGGTGGGCCACTGCTCTCAGCCGCTTCGCCGTCGCTCCGAATCCCGAATCACCCCTGCGAGACGCCGTGCGGCTCCCTCTCGACCCTGATCTTGCTGCTCGGACCGGAATTCGGTTCGTTGTGGTGGATCAGCGAAGGGTTGACCCCGCCGTCGGCATCGGTTGGGGCGCACCGATACGTTCAGCGGAGAGGTTCGACCTCTACGAGAATCCTTCGTGGCGGGGAGAAGCTCGAGCCTGGACCGCAGCTCGCGCCGTGGCAGGAGTCGAGATCCAGACCCTCCTACGGGACGGAAACTTCGATGCCGATGTGGCTTTGGTGGAGACGGAATCGTCGAACCTGCCCAACCGCTGCCGAACATCGTGTGGGGAAGTGCAATTGAGCGCAGAGCGCGAGAATCCCGAGAGGATCTCGATCGTCGGCGAATTCGCTCAACCGAGTCTGGTGACCTTCCCGGTGCAGGTCGGGCCGGGATGGAAGGCCTCCGTGGACGGGGTCGATTCGCCGATGGTTCCTCTGGATGGTCTGTTCGTTGGAACCGAAGTGTCTGCTGGGCTGCACACAATTGTTTTCGAATACCGACCGGGTTGGTTGATGCCACTGAGTGTCATCGCCGTGCTGTCGCTCATCCTCACTCTCGCGTTGATGCTGCCGTGGAGCGAGATTCGACGTCAACGCACCGAGCGACGCTGACGCGTGAAGGGGCGGAAGATCTCGGCCACCTGATAATCCGCCTCCAAGGGATGACGGAACGGTTGGTCGAGGTTCACCTCATAGACATTGTTGCGGCCCTGTCGTTCGCGAACGACGTATCCGGCCTCTACGAGGTCGGTGACGATGCTGTGAACGGCTCTCTCGCCGATGCCGACCAACCGAGCGATCTCAGCCAGTCGTACTTCAGGGTTCTGAGCGATGCACAACAGGACATGGGCATGGTTGGTGAGGAATGTCCAGCCCAGGTTCTCAGTGGTCCGGGGCGCTCGCATGACCTGATTCTAGCCGGAAAATTTTTGCCTGTTTGATTTGACTTACTTTCTAATACATGGTTTATAATTCATGTTACACCTTACAACTATCAAAGGAGAACCAGTGAGCACGAAGCCCACCCCCATCACCGTGGCTCGCGGCGACGGCATCGGTCCAGAGATCATGGATGCCACCTTGCGCGTCTTGGAGGCTGCCGGTGCCCGGTTGGCGATCGAGGAGATCGAAATCGGCGAAGCGGTCTACAGCCGCGGTAATTCGGCCGGTATCGAACCGTCGTCCTTGGATTCGTTGCGCCGAACCGGCGTATTCCTGAAGGCACCCATCACCACCCCGCAAGGTGGTGGATTCAAGAGTTTGAACGTGACCGTCCGCAAGACACTGGGCCTCTATGCCAACGTTCGTCCCTGTCCGGCCTACGCCCCGTTCGTGGCCACCAAACACCCTGGCATGGACGTCGTCATCGTCAGGGAAAACGAGGAAGATCTCTACGCCGGTATCGAGCACCGTCAGAGCGAGGATGTCTACCAGTGCCTGAAGTTGATCACCCGACCAGGTTGTGAGCGCATCGCTCGATATGCCTTCGAATATGCGCGGGCCTATGGCCGCAAGAAGGTCACTGCGTTCACCAAGGACAACATCATGAAGATGACCGATGGTCTGTTCCATGCAGTGGCCGAAGAAGTGGCCGCCGAATACCCGGACATCGAATTCGAGCACTGGATCGTCGACATCGGTGCCGCCAAGCTGGCCGACAAGCCCGGACAGTTCGACGTCGTTCTGCTTCCCAACTTGTACGGCGACATTCTTTCCGACGTGGCCGCCGAGATCGCGGGCTCGGTCGGACTGGCAGGAAGTGCCAACATCGGTCCGACCAGTGCGATGTTCGAAGCAATTCATGGTTCCGCGCCGCGACGAGCCGGTCAGGACGTGGCGAATCCGTCGGGACTCATGCTGGCGGCGGTGCAGATGCTCGTGCACATCGGTCAGGGTGATGTCGCCACGGCGATGCACAATGCCTGGCTGCGCACCATCGAGGATGGTGTCCACACCTACGACATCTTCGATCCGGCGGTGAGTTCAGCCAAGGTTGGTACCTCGGCCTTCGCCGATGCCATCATCGAACGGCTCGGGAGTCAGCCCAAGGTCTTGAAGCCGGTTCAGTACGCAGAAGCTCCTGAGATCCGAGTCAAGGTGCCCAGTCGTCCCCGTCAACTGAAAGAACAGGTGGGGATCGACGTGTTCCTCGACGAGCCGAACTCGACTCCGAACAATTTGGGTCCGAAACTCGAGCAGTTGGCCGGGCCGGATTTCCGACTGGACATGGTGTCGAATCGGGGCCAGAAGGTCTATCCGGGGGGAGTTCCGGAGACTCTTTGCGTGGACGCCTATCGGTGTCGATTCTTTGGAAGCGACGGTCGCACCGATACCGGGGCCACCATCGGTCTGCTCGAACGACTGTCGGCGGCCGGACACCAATTCATCAAGACCGAGGGGCTCTTCACCTTCGATGGAGAACCAGGATTCACGAAAGGACAGGGACAATGAGTGGGATCATCAGTGGAATCGTGGTCACGCTGCTGTGCGTGGACGGCGAACCTCAGCGATTCGGACGCCGGCTTGCGGCCACGGTGAATCCTGGACCGATGCACCTGGCTCGAATCGTCTCGACCGGGACCCAGATCTATCCGGTTCGTGATGACGCCCTCGGGGAACCGACGATGCTCCGTTGCGAGTTTCGGATGCGAAACGCGGCGGCGGAGGTGACCGATGAGGAGGCTCGTCGGCTGTTGGAGCGGATCGATGATTTCAATGTGATCAAGGCCCACTTCATC